>JANMJN010000548.1:0-3301 GCA_031371355.1 Saprospiraceae bacterium | reverse complement strand
ATATCACCATTTCCATTGCCCGTATTGCCATCGCTTTCATCATAATTCAAATCTTCGGGAAAAATATCAGACCGCAAATCCCATTTGCCATAATGCGCTGCTCGATATTCAGGTGAAATAGCCTTCAACATTTGCGGAATTGCCAGCACTTTTTTAAAATCGGGATGATAATTTTCTTTAAAAAGTGCATCGCCTTGTCGAGCAGGCGATTGCCCAAATTGAATACTCCTACGGGTGGGGCAACACAAGGCACAAGGCGCGTATCCATTTGAAAACCGCATCCCTTTGGCTGCCAATCGCTCTATTTGTGGCGTTTCATAATAATCACTTTTTGAATTCGCCATTTTGCTGTCCATCAATTGAGAAGTGCTTGTCCAACCTTGGTCATCGGTTAAAATGAAGATGAAATTAGGTTTCTTTTCTGCTGAATGAGGCAGGGTTTTGAACGCCATGAGGACGCAAAAACCTAAGGCAGAAAAGCATAATGTGGCTTTTTTTAATGCTTTATTCATGTTTGGTTGAATTTTTTACTTTAATAGTTGTGAAATACTGAGGGGGGGTAAAACTACTTCACCAAATATTTAATATACCCATCATTCGTCTTTGTCGCCCATTCGTACAATTGTTTTCTGCATTTTTCCAATTCAGCTTTATACTTCGGGTCATTTGCCAAATTAACCATTTCGCCTGGGTCATTTTTTAAATCATACAAAGTTTCTCTTTGTTTGCCTTCATTGTAAATCCAATATTTGAATTGTTTATTCCGTAACATACGCCCTTCGGGTTCGAGTTTTTGTCCATTAGCGTCTGCGTTTATGATGAATTGGTCGGAAACGACAAGATATTCACGCTCCATTGGCGCAATGCCCGTTGTGATGAGTTGTTTAAGGCTGATGCCATTGGTTTGCGCGGGCATCGGAATACCCGTCAAATCGCATAAACTGGGCAACAAATCTATACCTGTATTGACAAAATAATCGCTCTCTTTTGGTTTTAATCCTTTAAAATTGACTATAAAAGGCACTTTTGCTGCCTCTTCAAAAAATACCGTTTTTTGATTCCACTTGTGAGCACCCTGTAAGTCGCCGTGGTCGCTCGTAAAGACAATTATGGTGTTTTCTTCAAGACCCAATTCTTTCAAAGTATTGAGCACCATACCAATCTGTGCATCTACTTTTTCAATCAAGCGATAATATGCCCAAATGTACTGCCGCCATTTTTCATCTGTAAAGCTATTAACAGGTCTTTTATCCGTATTTTGACTTAAATTCCGCATCAATTGCATAATATCGGTCTCATTTTTTGACGGCAAAGCATTGGCTCTCAACGGTGGACATTGTTCAGCGGACGGTGGCGCACCAATATCGCCATCGGGCAATTTATCGCCCCGCGCCCATTGACAAATATTGTGTGGATTAATGAAAGAGACCGTCAAAAAGAAAGGTTTATCCCTTTTCATTTCTAAAAAACTGCGGGCAAGCGCAGGCGAAAGGCTGTCATCGCCATTGCCTCTTTTGTTCGGCAAATAGCTGAAACCATGGGTCGCTTCCTTGCTTCTATCATAAGGCAGATGCCATTTGCCCACGTATCCTGTTTCATAACCAGCATTTTTAAATAGCGTGCCCAACGTTGGAAATTTATTATGGTCTATGATGATGTCCGTTTTTTCAACATTGCTTTGAATACCGACTTCATGCAAATATTTGCCCGTAAAAAGTGCCGTTCGTGAAGGCGTACACACGGGATTGGCGCAATAGGCATTGGTAAAACGCACGCCGTTCTTAGCGAGCTTATCCATATTGGGCGTATTCAAATATTGCGTACCCAAATGCCAACTCATAGACTCGGCAGATAATTCGTCCACCATGATAAACATCTCATTGGGATTTTTTTTAGCCGAAAGTTGCAAAAAACCACCTATTAATAAGAGAAACAAGGCGATTTTGAGGAAATTGTATGATTTCATTGTTTAAAATTTTTAAAAATACTGAGGGGGGTAAGTCACATCACGTTCGGGGAACTTTTGAAGTTCCCCGAACGTTGTGCATTTTATTTCTTCATAAATTTCGGATTGAATTTCCCCTGTTTCTTAAAACCTTCAAAAGGTCGCATCGCGCCAAATCGTGGATAGCTGTCGAAAACATCGCCGCCATCTAACATACGCGGGTCTTGTTGTTCGATGAGTTTTTTCTCCAATTCTGCTTTGAGTTGCGCCCGAACAGCTTGCATTTTATCCGATTTTGACAAATCATTCAAGCAAAAAGGGTCAGCTTTGATGTCGTACAATTGTTCGCTGTCTCTTTTTTCAAAAGCGATATGAAAAAGCGTTGGAAAAGCCGCTTTGTTTTTAATCATAAATGTTTTGGTCGGCGAATCATCAATATCTTCGTAGCCTTGCAAAATGGGTTTCATGCCTTTAATACCCGTTATGCTGTCTTGTTTTTCGGGTGCAGGGTCGCCGAGTGCCCATCTTTCGGGTTTGAAATTTTTGATATACAGAAAATCTTTAGTCCGAATAGCTCTTGCGGGATAACCCAAATTATCGGGTCGCGCATGCGAATGTCTTTCTCTGCCTGTTAAAACAAATTCACGAGATGTGTCAACAGTCCCCGATTTTGTGCTGTTCAATATCGGTATCAATGTTTTGCCTGTGATACCTTCAAAATGTTTCACGTTGGCGAGATCTAAAAACGTCGGTGCGAGGTCAATCAAACTCACCAAATCCTCTACTTTTCGGTTTTTACCTTTTATCGAAACGCCACAAATCGCCAAAGGCACATGGCAACCATACTCTTGCAAATTGGCTTTGGCATACGGAAAAGCCATACCATTATCCGCCGTTATGACAATGATTGTATTCTCCAATTCGCCCTTTTCTTTCAACAATTGCAACATTTTGCCCAATTGCGTATCAAACCAATTGATTTCTAAGGCATAATCGAGCATATCGTTTTTCACCAAAGCACTATCGGGTAAAAACGACGGCACAATCAACCCATTTGCAGAAAATCCTGCGGCTGCACCCGACCCTTGTTCGTACTCCCGATGCGGTTCTTGTGCGCCAAACCAAAAGAAAAAAGGCTTATCTTTTGGCTTTTCGGATAGGAAATCGTTGAAATTGGCGGCATAATCCGTCTTACTGATGCCCGTCGTCGGCACTTTGCTAAATTCGCGTTTATTGTATTCAGCGCCAACAGGATTGCGACTCCAACCCGCATCTTTAAAATTGCCTGGCGCCCAAGGTTTGCCTGTAAAACCCAAAGCATAACCCGCATTTTCCAAAGCATCCGTAAAAACAGGG
>JANMJN010000492.1:0-3231 GCA_031371355.1 Saprospiraceae bacterium | reverse complement strand
AGCAATATTGGGTTTCTTGATTTCAAAATGGGGCAAACCCATTTTGACAGGCAGTTGTTTAGGAGGCAACGGTAATTGATTGGGTGCTGAATTCTTATAAAAGTCCACAATTTTCTGCCAATCTTCTTGAGTCAAAACAGGATTTTGAGGATACACTTTGGCTTCGATGAAGTAATATTCGTCCATCGCACTCAAGCCACTTAAAGGATTATACCCCTCAGTATGCATACCCAAACGGCTGCCCATATTGGGCAAACACTCTTTCAGCCAAGTTGTTTTATCTAATAAATCAGGTGATACATAGGCATGACAACTGCCACAATAAATAGTGGATAACTCTTGACCAGTTTTTCCACTCGGTTGTGGCGGTGTATAAACTTCAGTCGGTTTTTTTTGTTCAGTCCGTGCATTATTGCACGCAATCCATTGACAAGCAATGATGTATAAAAATAAAATTCGTTTCATGATTTTTGCTTTGTTTCTAAATATTCACTCATCTGCTTCCCCTTCATCAAAATAAAATCCTTTGAAATCATCAATTTCTCGGCGGTCTTTTTTGGTCGGGCGACCTGTACCACGTTCACGTAGTTCAGCCCCATATTTTCCGACAAACCAATCATCATATTTTTTCAATTCTTCTTCTGGAGTCATGTCCTTATAACATGTGACAGCTATTGGCGCACCGACCCGTTTTTCAATCAATTGTAAAACCTTAAAAATAAAATTGAATCCGCCTTTTTTGACGATGATTTCGTCACCTCGTTGTATTTGGTAACTCGATTTGACTTGTGTGCCATTGACTTTTACTTTGCCTGATTTGACGGTATCGGATGCCAAAGTCCTTGATTTGAAGATACGGACACTCCATAACCATTTGTCTATTCTTACTTTTTCAGCCATTTTTTAATGGATAGTTGATAATGGAAAGTTGACAATATTATCCATTATCAACTATCCATTATACACATTAATATCTATTTTTTAAATAATTCAGTTACCAATGGTGGTAAGGTCATTTTCATGCTTTCTAATGCTTCGCAAACCTTTTTGGCAGCGATATAATCCCGATACCAGTCTTGGTCGCAAGGTAAAACAGTCCATGGGATAGATGATTTATTGATGGCATATTCGTAAGCTTCGCGGTATTTATCCCATAGTTTTCGTTCCGCCCAGTCTCCGTCGCTGTGTTTCCAATATTTTTTAGGGTCTTCTATGCGCTCGGTCAATTGTTTGAGTTGTTCGTCATAGGAGATGTGCATATAGAATTTGAGTACTGTTGTTTTGGCATCTTCTTCCAAAAGTTCCTCAAAAGCATTGATGCTATCCATGCGGCGGTCACGTTTGGCATCGTCAATCCAGCCATGTACCCATTGAATCAAAATGTCTTCATAATGAGAGCGGTTAAAGACTTTAACCATCCCTTTTTCAGGCACAACTTTGTGAATCCGCCAAAGAAAATCATGTGCAAATTCTTCTTCAGTTGGCTTTTTAAAAGCAGAGACTTGAACACCTGCTGGACTACATTTATGAAACAACGCTCTTGTTGTACTGTCTTTTCCTGAGCTGTCCATCCCTTGTAAAACGACCAATAAGCTGTGTTTTCGCTCTGCATATAGCATATTTTGAAGGTCTCCGATGCGATTTATGAGGTCTTTTGTTTCCTCTTTAATATCATCTTTGTCCTTAGATTTTGGTGCGCGTGTACTGATTTCAGAGAGATTTATCATATTTTTATTGATTTTTATGCTTTCGGATATTCAATCCGAACATGATGAATACTTTTCAAAGTGGCTTTAAAACTAACTTTACACATCTCTAATTCGCCAAACGTTATATCTGAATCTTGTAATTGACCATGAGCGACTTTATCACTTACAATGCGCTCAACCAATTCATCGATACTCTCATTTGATGGGTTTTTTAAAGATTTTGACGTGGCTTCTAAGCTATCAGCCAACATCAAAATCACCTCTTCGCGTGTACGAGGACGTGGTCCTTGGTATTGAAATTGTGCACGGTCTTTTTCCTCCCCCTCAGTATGTTGACTGTGCAAGCGGTAAAAATACTCAACAGCGGTCGTTCCATGATGTGTTTTGATAAAATCAATGATGACTTTTGGTAGTTTTTTTTGTTGCGCCATTTTAACCCCCTCAGTAACGTGTTCAATTATGGTACTTGCCGAATCTAAATAAGATAATTGGTCATGAGGATTTATACCCGATTGGTTCTCAATGAAATAGTGCGGTTTTAAGGTTTTACCAACATCATGATACAAAGCACCCACTTTAACTAAGAGGTCTTGTGCGCCAATCGCTTTTGCAGCCGCTTCTGCAAGGTTTGCTACTTGTAAAGAATGTTGTAAAGTTCCTGGTGCCTTCAATGACAGCTCTTTCAACAAGGGATGGTCTAAGTCAGACAATTCTGCAAGCGTAATTTTAGATGTAAAACCAAACAAATTGCCTAATAAAGGGATAAGCGGATAAGCCAAGAGGGTCAAAAAACCATTGAGCATCAACCAAATAAACACTGCCCATTGCATATTTTGCAAATCGCTTTCTTCAATAAAAGAAAATCCTAAATAGCCCAATACATAAACGGAAACGATGTAAAAAATGGATTGAAAAAAATTGCCCCAATAACGTGTATCAAATCGTGAGAAAGTAACAACTAAACCTGTTAGCAATTGTAAAAAAATAAATTCATAGCCCGGTGCCGTAATCAACCCAACAGTCAAAATGGTGACGACATGGGTTATAAATGCCAATTCGCGGCAATAGAAATTTTTAATGACAATAGGTGCGATGCAAAAAGGCACCATATAAGGATGCAATACGTCACTCGATTTGATGGCATACATTAAATAGGTGTACAGTATAATCCAACCCATTAAGAAAATAATCCACCGCAATTTATTGAAAACTGTTGTAGCGTGGTATCTCAAATAAAACAAAAAAAGCGATAAAATAAGCGCAACCAACAGACAATATCCGATAAAAATGACGTAAAACTTACGACTTGACAAATAATCTGACTCATACTGTTCCCGATAAGAAAGGAGTTTTTGATGAACACTTTGTGTAATGATGCCGCCTTTTGGCACTATCAGATCCCCACTTTTTACCATGCCGCGAGCTGTTGTTATTTTATCGAGCTCTTGTTGCTTGAATGCTTGAGTTTTCTCGGCATTAAATGCCAAATTCGGTATCAACAACGGTTCGAGTAAAGGCAGCA
>JANMJN010000344.1:0-5717 GCA_031371355.1 Saprospiraceae bacterium | reverse complement strand
GTATCGGAAACTGAGCACCCCTCAGTAGAAGTGACCGTTACGGCATAACTACCTGATTTTGTAACAATTAGGTCAGGACTTGATGCGCCATTGTTCCAAGCAAAACTTTGATCCGCCGTTCCTGCGACGAGGGTTAAGGTCTTTGGCTCACAGAACAGCGTATCTTTGCCGAGATTGACTTTCGGTGTCGGACGAATGCGGACATTAACGGTTTGGTCAACCGATTGGCAAGCATTGAAGCGGGTTTTTAAAGAATAAGTGCCGCCCGTCGAGAGATCGGTTTTTGGGATGACCACTTGTGGATTGTTAGACGAAAACCCATTGGGTCCAGCCCACTCGAACGTGGCGGCACGATTTGTCGTTGTCGTTAAGCGCAGCGTATCCCCTTCGCAGGGCGAATTCGCAACGATGTTCACAGTGGGTATTTGGCAAGCCGTAGCGTCAGGGCTTTGGATATTGTTGCAGTTCGTAAAATCTTCAAAATAGGCAAGTGAATTATTGTCCAAATTAGTCACTTTTATCCAATCAATCGAACCACTGCCTTTGAACCAAAATTTCAATTGACTGATGGTGCAAATTTGCCCAAGATAAGGCAGTGAAATCAGAAGTGTATCGTTGTGAAAAAACGATGCGATATTGTTAGAACATTTGATTTTAACGACAGAATACTCATCTAAGTTACGCACGAGGAACGGAAGGTTTGACTGCCGCAGCCCATTCATACTGATAAAAGTCCAAGGTAAACCCTGCATATCATTGCTCATCATAGACGCACTGATTTCACCTTGCGGCAATGTCAAACCGAAACCCACATCATAAGCCGCTTGCCCGCCATAATGAGGGGCATTGCGTACACGATATTCAAATGTGAAATTATTGGTGACACAAATTGGGCTGTTGAACCCGATATATGTAAAATATGCGTTTGTGTTAAAGGGCAAACGCAAGGCGCCATTGTTGATATAGCTGCACACAGGGGCATCGGGTAAAGTGCGATTCGTACCTGTTGAATAGTCCAAAACATAAGCTTTCCAAGCAGAAGCTTGAGAGATAATATTGTTATTGATAAAAAATAGTAATAAAACGACTGGAATAAAAAAACGCTTCATCTGTCGGACTGGTTTTAGAGAGTGTTTGCTGTTTTGTTTTAAAAATACTGAGGGGGAAATGATGTGATTTTCAAAAGATTGTATCGAATTATGGAATAACATTCTGACGTATTTTGACGGTTAAGTATTGTCTCAAAATGGGTATTGACATTAGGTTAACAGTTTATATGGGTTCAGTTAACAAATTGACACGGCTTAATTCAAATAATTAGACAAAAAGAAATGCTACCTTATTCACAAAGTACCACATTGAAAGTATTACTTAAAATATATTTATTTTTTGCAAATAGCGTTAATTACTCGTTTTCAACAATTAAGGCATGAAAAATGTAGTATAATTTTTATATCTATTCTGTCCATCTCATGAACCGATACTCATAAAATTCTCCTAATTTTGCAGGAATGAAAAAAAAACTCAATCTGATGGCTCGTAAATTCGTTTTTCACCTAATTATCTTACTATCAATCACTTGCAGCACACTTTCGGCACAACAGTATATTGTCGAAAAGCTCGACTCGTCTATAAACTCAAAAGAGTTTGATGAAGTAACGCCCATTGTGACGCATGATGGTGGTACGATTTACTTTACCCGTGTGGGCAGCAGCGATTTTGTCAAAACGATATGGATTGACGGAAAAGACGTTTCCGAAGATTACAAATATCAAGAATATCTGTACAACCTGCGCGAAATTTACTCTGAAATATCAGGAAAAAAAGTTTCTGGCAATCCTGAAAAATCGGATTTCAACCAAGATATTTGGTATGCAGAATCACGCGACAGTACGTTTGACCACCTTGTGCATCCGCTTTCGCCACTCAACAATGCGCTACCTAACTCAATTTGTTCGTTGACACCTGATGGCGATACTTATGTCGTGGTCAATCAATTTTCTAAAGATGGTGGCATGAACAAAGGTTTTAGTCTTGTTCGCCAATTACCTGATGGTACATGGAGCGATCCGGAACCTATGCAAATTGATGACTATAATATATCTTCCGCTGCTATCAGTTTGACGATGAGCAACGATGCCAGCGTACTTATAATGTCCTTGCCGAAATCGCAAGGCTCAGATGACAATGACCTCTTTATTTCGTTTAAAATTGGAGAAAAGCATTGGTCGGCACCTAAAAACATGGGTGATCTGGTCAACACGTCCTACAAGGAACTCACACCTTATCTTTCGCCCGATAGTAAAGAGCTCTATTTTGCTTCTAATCGTCCACTATCAGTAGGTGGGCTTGATTTGTTCTTTATTTCGAGATTGGGCGATGGTTGGGAAAGTTGGTCAAAACCCCGTCGTTTTGTTGAGCCAATTAATACGCGCGGCGACGAAAGCCAACCTTATTTTAATATGACTACTGGGCAGCTCTATTTTTCATCAAAACGAGATGGTACCCATGATATCTATCGTGTAAAAATAGCACCCGATGTAGAACAGGAATTAACACTTAAAGGTCGTATCATCAATACCGCTACAGGGCTGCCTCTTGATGGACGGGTGATGTACGGCGATGCAGATGCACCGTTTTATGAAAAATATGTTGAAACTATAGAAGGTTATTTTCTTATACGTGTTAAGCAAGGCAAACCGATAAAAATGATTGCTTTCAAGCCTGGCTATATCAATCATGAAGTTGTGTTAAATTATGACAAAAGGGTCTTTTTTGGCAAACCACAAGACATAACATTGTACCTCGATTCAGTGGCTATTGGCGGCACTATTTCCTTAAATCCGATTTATTTTAAGCGGTCAACACCTGTTATTTTGCAAGAATCTTATGCAGAACTCGATTATTTAGTTGAAATTATGCGCCAATTCACGGAAATAACAATTACAGTTGAAGGGCATACTGACAGCAATGGCACTCCTGACATTTTACTCAAGCTCTCAGAAGACCGTGCTGCAGAAGTGCGTAAGTATTTGATTAGAAATAAGATACATCCCAATCGTATCGCAACAATCGGTTATGGCGCAACTAAACCCCTCAGTACAGGCGGCGATGAAGAAAGCCAAAGACTGAATAGAAGGGTTGAGTTTAGGATTACTAAGCTGGCTTATTAAATTGTATTGTTGAATTACTGTATGGTAGTATTGTTTTTCAGCAATACAAACATACAGCAATTTAACAATACTAAATTAACTCCAAAAATTCCGACAACATCATTGCCGTTGCGCCCCACACAACCCGACCATGCACATCAAAATACGGTACATCAGGCAAGTGCATCCCTCTAATATCCATATCCATTTTTTTCTGATTGTCAGAATTAGTCAAAATACTGAGGGGGGCTTCGATAATGTCTTTTACCTCCGTCGTTTGGCGTAAATAATCTGGAGGTGCAGCCGTCCAGCCTAAAAATGGATGAACATGAAAATTGCTCACTGGAATATATAAATCCGTCATTTTTCCAATAATATTGACCGAATGAGGCGGAATACCGACTTCTTCGTGGGTCTCACGCAAGGCGCAAGCCTCTAACGACACATCGCTGGCATCGAGTGAACCGCCTGGGAAACTGATTTGATGACTGTGCGGATCATTCGCACTGCCGACTCTTTCCGTCAAAACAACATGCCATTCACCTGCTTTTGGAAACAACAAAATAAGGACAGCAGATTGCCTTGCCGTTGGCGGAGCATCAAAAATTTGACGTCTGGCTAATACCGCTTTTTTGAGTTGAAAAGGTCTTCCGGGTAAGCCTTGTGCATGGCGTTCAATAAGTCGTTTGATGAAGGAATTGGTCATGGCGCAAGTGTTTTATTAAAAAATTGCCATAAAATATCGTCAGGGAATGTGGCGGTTAAATCTATCTTTTGATTCAAATAAGGATGCCAAAATGAGAACTGCCAAGCGTGTAAATGGATAGAACGGTCTTTATTGGCACGACGTGCGCCATATTTCACATCGCCTTTAACGGGGCAACCGATAGCTGCTAATTGTGCTCGAATCTGATGATGCCTTCCCGTTTTCAAGTCTATTTCTAAGAGATGATACCGGTCACTCGACCCCCTCAGTATATAGTGCAATTCTGCCCGTTTTGCTTGTTTTTTATTCGATTCTGTGATATAACTCTTGTTTTTTTCTTTGTTTTCTATTAAAAAATGTGTCAAATCAGCCGTTTTACTGAGGGGGGCATTCTCGACGATGGCGAGGTATAATTTTTGCGTTTCTCTATTTTGAAACTGTTGACTCAAGCTTGCGGCTGCTTTTTCATTTTTTGCAAATAAGACAATACCGCTTGTTGGGCGGTCAATCCGATGTAATAAAAAAGTTTTTGAACCCAAATAATTATCCGTCAAATCCAAAAGGGACACATCTCCTGTGAGGTCAGGTTGTGTGGGCAACATAGCTGGTTTATTAAAGGCAATAAACGCATCGTCTTCATAGACGATCCAATCAGTGATGCTCATTTTATTTCTTCGTAATCGGTGAGTTCAGCGTCAGGGCGTTGCTTTTTGTCGCCCTCTTTCGGCTTTTTATCCGAGAAATGACGATGTTCCACAATAACTTTTGGACTAAAAAGAGTGCGGTAGATAAAGATAATGACGACGATATAGAACAAATATTTCATGTCAAAATTAAGTAAAATTGAATAAATAATAATTTCAAAATCGGCTGCAAGTTAGCCGTTTTTAATGGGAAATTGAACAATAATAAGCAAGCAAACCAATCTATTGAATGGGAGGTATCAGAATCCAAGCCTTTTAATGTAACTTTGCACCGAATCATATTTTATGAATATCATGCTGAAAGATAAAATCCGCGAACTCGCAACAACCTACTTTCCAGATGTCGTCTCGATACGACGCTACTTGCACGAAAATCCAGAATTGAGCTACGAAGAAGTCGAAACAGGCAAATATGTCGCTCAAAAACTCACTGAATATGGTATCCCACATCAGCATGGCGTTGCGGACAACGGCGTTGTGGGGCTTATAGAAGGTAAAAATCCATCAAAAAAGACCATCGCTTTGCGTGCTGATATGGATGCTTTGCCCATTTTTGAGAAAAATGATGTGCCTTATAAATCCAAAAATGAAGGTAAAATGCACGCGTGTGGTCACGATGCACATACGTCAAGTCTGTTGGGTGCTGCCCGCATTTTGAACGAACTGAAATCAGAATTTGAAGGAACGATAAAACTTATTTTTCAACCTGCCGAAGAAAAAACACCGGGCGGTGCGAGCATCATGATTGCAGAAGGTGTTTTAGAAAATCCTAAACCCCTCAGTATCATCGGACAGCATGTTCATCTGCCGCTTGAAGCAGGGAAAGTTGGCTTGAAAGGCGGCATTTATATGGCTTCAAGTGATGAATTATACTTGACAATCAGAGGAAAAGGTGGGCACGGCGCTATGCCACAAGAAGGTGTGGATACGATTTTAGTGGCGAGTCATATCGTCGTCGCTTTGCAACAAATCGTTAGCCGCAATGCTAACCCCTCAGTACCTACGGTCTTAACTTTAGGAAAAATCAACTCAACGGGCGGCGCAACGAATATCATCCCCGACGAAGTGAAAATAGAAGGTACTTTCCGTACTTTAGATGAAAAATGGCGTGCAGAAGCTAAAAAGCGCATGAAAAAAATAGCCGAAGGCGTTGCC
>JANMJN010000410.1:0-7301 GCA_031371355.1 Saprospiraceae bacterium | reverse complement strand
TAGGTGGTTTACCCGAAAAAATGGGTTTCAAAATCGTTGAACCTTTGCGTTTTTTGTTCAAAGACGAAGTACGTCGTGTTGGTCGCCAATTAGGATTGGCAGACAATATCTTAAAACGGCATCCTTTCCCTGGACCGGGCTAGGGCATTCGCATTTAAGGCGATATCACACACGAAAAAGTTGAGATGTTGCAAGAAGCAGACGCTATTTACATCAATGGTTTAAAAAAATGGGGGCTTTACGATGAAGTTTGGCAAGCAGGCACCATCCTTTTACCTGTTCAGTCGGTCGGTGTTATGGGCGATGAAAGGACTTATGAAAAGACCATTGCGCTGCGCGCCGTTAGTTCTACGGATGGCATGACAGCTGAATGGTCGCATTTGCCACATGCCTTTTTAGCAGAGATTTCGACGGATATTATCAACAATGTGCGTGGCATAAACCGTGTTGTTTATGATATTTCAACAAAGCCACCCGCGACTATCGAATGGGAGTAAACGAAGAGAAATCTGTTTTTTCGGAAAGTTTTGTTAGGAAAAACTTTAAAATGTGTAAAAAAATATAGAAGTTTGACTCAATTTCACACGAATCATAGATTCATTCAATCTTTTTCAACTATGAAACAACCTAAAAATATGCGGAACGGACTCTCCAGTCTAATATTTTTCGTTGCAATGTTGTTCACGACAACTTCTTGCGATCTTTTCAAAAAAGCGGATACAACCAAATTACCGCCTAAAAAGACAGATCAACCAATTGGTCAAGGTCAAAACAATCCGAATTCAACTGTTTTGGTTGACACTATTCGTTGGAAAGCTGACCCGATGGCTAAACCGCCCATCACGACAACAACGCCCGCAAGCGGTGTCGTCATAAACGGCAATTCAGGAAACACTACAGGTGCCGGCGGGGTTGTTTATGACCCAAAATCAACAGGCAATCTCAAAAATAGCTATGATTTAGCTATGATTTTACCGTTTTTCACTGCTCAATATGTAGATGGTCGTGAAAATCCCTCTAAGTCTCAATTTGCATTGGACTTTTATGCGGGGGCAAAAATTGCATTAGATTCTCTATCTACGCAAGCCTTTAACCTAAAAGTAACGGTTTTGGACTCTCGTGGTGACTTTAATAACATATTAACACGCTACGAAGTGAGCCGGGCAGATGTACTTTTAGGACCTGTTGAAAAGGAAAATGTGCCATCTACGGTGGATTTTGCCAATCGAATGAAAAAGATTTACGTTTCGCCTTATTTTCCAACGGGTGACCTTGATGGCGCAAATCCATATTTCGTTCAAGTCAAACCAAGTTTGAAAACGCATTGCGACAATATTGTTAAGCATATACGTACCCGCTATAAGACAGAGCAAGTCGTTTTAGTTGGGCGTAGAACCGATTATGAAACAGCGCGTTTCAAGCTCTTTCAAGATGCCAATTCAGCGCTCAATCAATCCGTTTATGGTGGTCGTTTTGACGAATGGTCAATAGAAAATGAATCCAATTTTACCATTGAACCCTATTTGCGTGCCTCTGGGCAAACCGTTTTTATCGTACCTTCTTGGGATGAGGCATTTGTCAGCGCATTTTTGCAGAAATTAGCCGCCTCTCCACGCCGAGGAAGTGTGTCTGTATATGGTATGCCGCAATGGATGGATTTTAATGGCTCATTGGCAAGTCTATTTCAAACTTTGGACGTTAGAATAACAAGTTCGACCTTTATTGACGGGAATAATCCCAATGTCGGCTATTTCCGTTCAAAGTTTTTCAGTAAATTCAACAAAATGCCTAACTCGGATTCATTTTTAGGCTATGATTGTATGCTTTATGTCGGTAAAATGTTGCAACGATATGGTACGGCATTTCCATATTACATGCAAAATGAACCACAGAAAGTCTTACATACGAATTTCAATTTTTCACCTTTATATAGGACGATTGTCAATGATAACGATCCGCAAGGCAATATTTCAAAATATGAAAATCAGTTTGTCAATATTCTTCGATATAAAGGCGGTTCTTTCCGTTTAGATGATTAGTTTTTTTTACTAATATGATTCAACTGCTTTGATTACCCCTAAATGGGGCTTAAATGTTTTACCAAAAACGATAAGCTACATTTAGGGGTATTTTTCACCAATTATTATCAAACATTTATGAAAACTATCATTATTGATGATGAACAACTATCCTGTGATGTTCTAATAAAACTGTTACAGGCTTTTTGTCCAACAGTACAAATTGTTGACGTTTGTAATAATGCCAATGACGGAATCAATGCAATCAAAAAATTAAAACCCGACTTGGTGTTTTTAGATGTTGACTTGCAGACGATGACGGGGTTTGATTTACTTGATAAATTAGGTTTTCCACATATTCCTTTTGATGTCATTTTTTGTACAGGATATAACCATTATGCTGTGCAAGCATTTCGGTATAGTGCGGTTGACTTTTTACTTAAACCTATTCCGCATAAAGATTTGATGGCAGCTGTGATGAAAGCACAACAGCGGGTTTTTGATAAACACAGAATCGCTCAATATGAGATTTTAAAAGAAAATTTAATTTCTAATACCAATCCTCGCCTTGTCTTACCAACGCTTGAAGGGATGTATATCGTCCAAATCAACGAAATTATTAGATTGAGTTCCGTAAAAGAAAAAACCTCGACAGAATTTATCTTAACTGAAGATAGGCATATTTCTGTGGGTAAAAATCTGGGCGAATTTGATGACTTAAAACCTTTCATTCGTGTACATAGGTCTGACTCCGTTAACCCTAATCACATTGTTCGTTATCAAAAAGGAGGAGTACTATTATTGTCTGACGGTTTTGAGATTGAAGTAGCGCCTTCAAAACGCGATTCGGTTGCCCATTGGCTCAATAATGTAAAATCATCATTAAATATTTAACTAAAAAGTTAAATTTTATGGTTAAATATTTCTTCGTTTCAAAACGACTAAATACTTTTGTGCCATTATTAATTTTTTAGTTAAAACTTTTAATTAAATGGCTCTACCCTTAGATTTATCAACAGAACAAAAAATCCTCGAAGCATCAAAAAAGATCTTTATTCAAAAAGGATTAGACGGAGCACGTCTTGAAGAAATCGCTATTGAGGCAGGTATAAACAAAGCCCTGCTACATTATTATTTCCGTTCAAAAGAAAATCTTTTTGAAACAATTTTTGACCAAATGATTGCTAAAATCGCCCCTGATTTTACCGCTATAGTTGAATCTAATAAACCCATTGAGGAAAAAATTGAGCATTTTGTGCATCGTTATATTGATTTTGTAAGTGAAAACCCCCAATTGCCTGTTTTTATGATAACGGAAGTGAATAGAAATCCAGAAAGAATGAAAGACATTTTGGGACATACCCAAAACTTCGCAAAAATGCAGCAGTTCGCCTTCCAAATGATTACCGAAATGCAGGTCGGGCGCATCAAAACGTTCAATCCACTTCATTTAATCCTTAATATTATTTCTCTTTGCGTTTTTCCTTTTATTGCCAAACCCGTTATTCAAGCTGTTTTACAAATCAAAGATGATGATTTAACCATTATTTTAAATCAGCGTAAAGAGGAAGTCAGCCGCTTTTTGCGTGAAGCACTTCGCCCTTAATATTATTTTTATAATTTTGACTATTTAGTTAAATCTGTTAGTAGAAAATATTATCTAATGAAAAAGATACTTCTTTTTTTTATCCTTCTTTCCAATGCTATTTTTGGTCAAAATATCGAGCGTATTACGCTTGAGGAATGTTACCGCTTAGCACAAGATAATTTTCCGATGGTTCGACAACGTGGATTGATTCGTGATGCTAATGTGCTGAATGTCAATAGTTTGAAGAATAACTATTTGCCTCAAATTGAACTCAATGCACAGGCGACATATCAATCCGACGTGACTTCATTTCCTGTTAAGTTGCCAAACGTCGAAATTACACCCCTCAGTAAAGACCAGTATAAAGCGACCCTTGAGGTTAAACAAATCCTTTGGGACGGTGGAATTATCAAAATGCAAGAAAAAGTATTGAACACAACGACAGAAGTGGACATACAAAAAGTTGAAGTTGAGATTGCCAAGTTAAAAGAACGCGTTAATCAACTCTATTTCAATATTTTACAGTTAGACGAAAATGAGAAATTAATAGATTTACTCAAGTCTGACCTTTCAGCACGTATCATAAAAATAGAAGGCGCTGTTGCAAATGGTGTCGCTTTGAAAATGAGTTTGCAAACGCTTCAAGCAGAGGATTTAAAAGCTGACCAACGTATCATTGAATTAAAATCGGCACGAACAGCTTCTTTACAAATGCTCAATCTATTGATAGCCAAAGAGTTAGATGATAAAACGATTTTTGAAAAACCGACCCCTTACAATGAAAGCCTTGTTGGAGTACAAATCAGTCGTCCTGAATTGACACTTTTTGATTTGCAAAAAAAACAAATTGACCAAACAGTTAAAGTTTCATCTTTGAAAAACTATCCACGTTTATTTGCTTTTGCGACTGGGGGTTATGGACGTCCAGGTTTGAATTTTTTGAAAAATGATTTTGCATTTTATGGTATCGGTGGAGTTACTTTTAAATGGAATTTAGCTGATTTATATTCTAAAACATTAAAAAATGATTTGCAGATATTAAAAAACAATACACAAATCATTGATATTCAAAAAGATATATTTTTGTTAAATACAAATGTCGTTGTCAAGCAACAATCTTCTGAGATAGACAAATTAGAGAAATTAATAGATAAAGATCGCCAAATACTAAGCCTTAGAGAAAAAATAAAACTAACGGCTTCTGCACAATTAGAAAACGGCGTGATGACTGCAAATGACTACCTCCTCGAACTGAATTCTGAAAGTCAAGCACGTCAAAACTTGGTCTTGCATGAACTACAACTGCTCAACGCTCAAATCAATTTGAAAACTACTTTAGGTAAATAGTCAACTATTTTTATTTGTCATTTTATATAAAAATTTGAAAATCAAATAATTATGAAAAAAAATATTTTCGATTCAAAAATACTGAGGGGGAGTATGTTGTTACTTCTTGTTACGTCTTGTAAAGACACGACTCAAAAATTTGATGCCTCAGGTACTTTTGAAGCGACTGAAATCATCGTTTCTGCTGAAGCAACCGGTAAAATATTGACACTCGATATCAAAGAAGGCGATTCTGTTTCGAAAGGTAAAATCGTTGGCGCGATTGACCCCCTCAGTATCGAACTTCAAAAAGAGCAAATTGCAGCCAGCATGACGGCTTTAACTGAAAAGTCAAATGATGCGGCACCACAAATCTCCGTTTATAAGGAACAAATTGATGTGCAACGCAGTCAAATTGATGTTCAAAAACAGCAATTAATGGTGCTTCAAAAAGAGCAAAGACGGATTGAAAATCTCGTCAAAGCAGAAGCTGCAACGCCTAAACAACTTGATGATATCAACGGTCAAATTCAGATTTTGAAAAAACAGATTGAAGCATCAGAATCATCCATAAAAGTCTTTGAAAGACAGATTTCAGCGCAAACCGCTGTTGTAGGCATTCAAAATCGTGGTATTTTGAGTGAGAAGCTCCCACTCGAAAAGCGTATGAAACAGTTGGATGAACAACTGAATCGCGCTAAAATTATAAACCCGATTGACGGTACTATTTTGTCAAAATATGCTGAATCTGGCGAGATAACAGCGGTCGGAAAAGCCATATATAAAATTGCGGATATGTCGGAAATGACCCTTCGTGCCTACATAACAGGTGATCAATTGGGACAAATTAAACTTAATCAAAAAGTTAAAGTCATGATTGACGAAGGAAAGGATAAATATCGAGAATTGCAAGGTAATATCTCCTGGGTTTCTGATAAAGCTGAGTTTACACCAAAGACAGTTCAGACAAAAGATGAACGTGCCAATCTCGTTTATGCCATCAAAATTAAAGTTAAAAATGATGGCACTTTAAAAATAGGAATGTACGGTGAAGTTCTTTTTCAGTGATTCGGTATTAGGGGACTCGGTATTCGGGGACTCGGTATTCGGGATTCGTGATTCGGATATTCGATATTTGTAACTCATAATTATTTGATTTTCAATTTATTAGTTACATGTATCTGAATCCTAATTATCCGAATCACGACTACCCGAATATCCGAATATCCGAATATCCGAATCCCCGAATCACGAATCACGAATCACGAGTATCCGTATCATGAATCAACGAATAACGAAAAAATGAAAGCTGTTGTTGTTAAAAACATTGTCAGAACTTATGACAAAGGAAAAGTAAAAGCTCTGAACGACATCAGTTTTGAGGTCGAAAAAGGAGAACTTTTTGGACTCATTGGTCCAGATGGTGCAGGTAAAACGTCTCTTTTTCGAATTTTGACTACTTTATTAATTCCCGATAGTGGAACCGCAGAAGTGAGCGGTTTTGATGTGGTCAAAAATTACAAGGAAATAAGAAAAAGCGTCGGTTATATGCCTGGACGTTTTTCACTCTATCAAGACCTAACGGTAGAAGAAAATCTATCCTTTTTTGCGACTATTTTTAATACAACTATTGAAGAAAATTATGAATTGATAAGAGATATTTATGTTCAAATTGAGCCTTTTAAAACCCGACGAGCAGGTAAATTGTCTGGCGGAATGAAGCAGAAACTGGCTCTTTGTTGTGCTTTAATTCACAGACCGAGCGTTCTTTTTTTGGATGAACCGACGACAGGTGTAGATGCTGTTAGTCGAAAAGAATTTTGGGAAATGCTTAAAAGACTTAAAGAAAAGGGCATTTCTATGATAGTTTCGACACCTTATATGGATGAAGCGAGCTTATGTGACCGTGTTGCTTTGATGCAAAATGGTCATATATTGGACATGGATACCCCCCACAGTATTATTCGGAAGTTTGACCGCCCTTTATGGTCTGTGCGTTCTTCAAATATGTTTTCATTATTAAATGATTTACGGCTATATGAAAATACAGAATCCTGTTTTGCCTTCGGAGATGCGCATCATTTAACCTTAAAAAACACAGTTTTAGACGAGAAAGACATTAAGGTATTTTTACATAAAAAAGGGCATGATAACATTGATGTAGCACAAATAGAGCCAGCAATTGAGGACTGTTTTATGGCTTTGATGAAAAATTAATTATTTACTTTATTTAACTAAAAAGTCAAAATTGTATGGAAAGTAAAATTGCACAATTTCAAAGCGAATTCAATCAATTAGCCACTGATTACCACGAACTCTTTGGAGAATTGTCGAGCATAGCCTTAAATTGGAAACCGAATACTCAAACA
>JANMJN010000387.1:0-10488 GCA_031371355.1 Saprospiraceae bacterium | reverse complement strand
ATTGGCATCGTTGATGAAATAGCCTTTGGCGACGATGGAATTATCCTCATTCGCTGGGCGGCTTTTCAGATAACGGAACTTATAGCTGCCTGTCCAATTGCCACGTTGAATGCTCAAGCCACCTGTTGTTGTGAAATCGGGTGCAAGCGGAATGTAATTGCTGCCTTTTTCACCATCAATGCTACGGGCAAGGGTGTAGTTCGCATCGCCATTTAAAAATACCCCCTCAGTAATTTGATACCGCAAACCCACATCTACGCCTTGTCTGCGTGTTTTTCCACTGGGTTCCACAACGCCTTCGTCGCCGACATAGACAAACTCTTGTTCTAAATACAAAGACCACAAAGCGACGTTCACAAACAAACGAGGCATAGGTTTCCAAATCATACCCAAATCGGCACTAAAAGCGGCGGGTAAAACGGTTTGTCCATTTTGTGCAACGACAACACGGGTATCATTTGAGTGAAATCCTTTGCCCAATTTCAAATAATATTGCACATTTCGATGCGCATTGTAAGCAAAATTGAGTTTTGGGCTTAGAATCGGTTTCTTTACCGATTGTGTTTTGTAAGCTGCCGCTAAATCGTCATTGTAAGCAAACGAAAAATAGTCCAAACGTAAAGCGGGATTTATCACCCATTTTCCAAAACTGTATTCTGCATTGGCATAACTAAACGCATTGGTTTCGGTCACATCCCCTAATTTCAAGGCATTCAGAACCGTTTTACGGTTTAAAGTATGCGATAATTCATCTCCTTCAATATCGTCCGTCCGCAAACCTGCACCGATTTGGAGGTCTAACTCGTTTTCTCCTAATGAAATTGTGGTGTTGAATTCGCTTTGAAAACCATAAATTGACCGCTTTTCTTTTTGTCTTATTTGATCACCGTTTACAGCATCTTTTAAAAAGAAAGTAAAATTGGAATATAATTCAAAAGCATATTGACTGAAATAAGCCGTTGTTTTCACAAAACTATTATTGCCCATCCGTTTGTTAAACTGAAAATTGATGTTGGAACGCTGCGTATTGCCCCCCTCCGTATTATCAATCGCCCCGAAGCGTGAGACCAATCCCGCATCAACGGCACGTTGTGGAATCTGACCCGAAGCATCCCATTTACTTTTGAAATGCGAAGCAGAAATGATGATTTTATCTTGATTTGGTAGAATAACAGAATATTTACCCATCAAATTCAAGCGATTAAAGTTTTGAGGTGACTCAAAAGGTCCGTTTGTTGCCAAATATTCAGTGGCGATATAGGCGTTTTTATTGTTCTCACCGTCCAATAATTTGAATAAACCAACAGTTCGCATTGTATTAAATTGCCCCGCTTCGACGGTCACAGCACTGCTTTCCAATTTGTCCTTTGTCGTAAAACCAACATAACCTGCCGTTGTAAAATTGCCTTTGTCGGCATAGTAAGTACCTTTGCCAAAGTCCAATTTACCGACCGTTTCAGGTATCAAAAAGTGCAAATCGGCGTAGCCTTGTCCGTGTGCGTGAGAGACCATATTGACGGGCATACCGTCCACCGTAATATTAATATCGGTGCCATGGTCGAGGTCGAAACCGCGTAAAAACATTTGTTCTGCCTTGCCGCCGCCTGCATGTTGTCCAATGAACAAACCAGGAACTTTCCTCAAAATTTCTTGTGATGAATTGACAGGATTGAGTTTGATATCAATATCAGAAATGACATTTGATGACTTGGGCGAGGCGTTAATGGTTATCTCATCCAATTCAAAAATCGTTTTATTCAACATAACTTGTAAAGGACTTTGCGTCTCTTTTACAACAAAAAAGCGTGATTTATAGCCCAAAAGACCTATTTTGAGCGTGTCTCCTTGACTTGTTTGATTGATATTGAAGAAGCCTACCTCATTCGTGTGGGCATGACTATTGGTTTTTAAGTTGAGAATATAAACCGTTTCCAATGGCTTTTTTGCTTCGTCAAAAACAGTACCTGTTATGTTTTGACAAAAAATGGTCGTTGTAAGACATATAAAAAAAGGTAGTAACAATCGTTTCATAAAGTTTGGCTTTGATAATAATCAAAAAATATACACATATGAGCTGATACTGAGGGGGTGAATAATCATAACCTAATTTACGAAGCGATTATGAGATTGGTTTTATTCCCCAATCTTTTATCTATGACCAAAAGCTTTAAAAAAGTCTTCTTCAAAATTTTTACCAATAGGTATTGCTTGGTTTTGGATAGTAATGACTTTGTTACGGATGTTCTCAATACGGTCAAGCGCGACAATGAAGGATTTATGTACCCGAATAAAATTGTTGCTTGGTAATTTTTCTAAAATCGTTTTCAATGCCATACGTAGCAAAAGTGGTTTTTGCCCTTCGAGCTGAATTTTCATGTAATTGTCTAAGGCTTCGATGTAAAGAATATCCGCTATTTTGATCGGTGTTAGAGCATAATTGATTTTGACATCAAGATATTCAGCTATTTGTTGTTGTCGGCTGCGGTGAATAAGTGTGGCTTTTGCGATGGCTTGCTGAAAACGTTCTAAAGTGAAAGGTTTTAACAGATAGTCCACTGCATGAAGGTCAAAGCCATCAATAGCGTATTGACTGTAAGCCGTTGTGAAGATGACCATCGCTTTTTCAGGTATGTTTTTATAAAAGTCAATACCTGAAATCGAAGGCATATTGATGTCTAAAAACAATAAATCGATACTGTTTTCAACTAAAAAGGAGTGACAATCCTTAGTTCTCGTAAAATATTTTTCCAATATGACCCCCTCAGTATGTAGGCAATATTCACTGATAATTTGCAAAGCTAAGGGTTCGTCGTCGAGAGCTATGGCGCGTATCATGTTAAAGTGACTTTTAGTTCAACGGAATAGGCATCAGCATTTTCAGTTATATCGAGATGATATTTTGAAGGATACAAGTACTGCAAACGCTCCTTGGTATTCTGTAAGAGTCGGTGGTGGTAGCCTTCTATCGTTAAAATCGAAATCGTCTGGTTTTTTATCATTGGGTATATTCTTTATTTCTCTTTGAGGATCCTGAATGGGGTGTTGAAAATTCAACAAATAAGCAATGCCTTCGGGCAGATAAAGCACTGTAGAAAGAGAACTTACTATCCAAACGGTATAAATCAAAAACTTGCGATTCAAATATAATTTTGGGACAAGCCGCAAATAATTGAGATACGTAAAGCCAATCAATAGACCAAAGCTAATGAAATAGCGCAAGGCAAACGGGTTTAAAAAAAGCCGTTCAAAATCATCGAGGCTTTTGATATTGAGTAAATAAGGCACAAACAGTATCACCGTGATGACAGTAATATGGATAAGTCCTGTTAATGATTTTTTTCTATTCATTGATACCCCTCAGTATAAACTTCAATTCACTTGATTATTTTTTTAGGTTCAAACCCATAACTGATTATTGATGCAAGGGCTAAAATAACGATTGCCACAAGCGCTTTGTCATTTATGGTTGATGCAAAAATAGAAATGATATTTGGTTTATTTGATACCCTTTCTAACATCCACGCTCCGGCGACAACTGCGGCAAATATGGCTCCACCCACTCTTAATGGTGTGTAAAGAGACCCTTGACTTAATAATATCAGCCACGGAACGATTAACAACATAACAAAAAGCTGCATCAATTCAATACCTATATTGAAACCTAATATACTTAACGCCATTTGTACAAGTGGTAAATTGAGATGAGATAGTGTATTGGCAAAAGCTAAACCATGTATAAGCCCGAATCCGATAGCAATATAGGCTTCTTTTTGTGGAAATATAGGGCGAATGGCATGAATAGCAGATATTAATATCGAAAAAGCAATCATCACTTCTATGGGTTGGCTCGGCAAACGCACAAGACCGACGGCTCCTATTATCAAAGTGATAGAATGACCAATGGTAAAAGCTGTGATGATTTTGACCAAACGAATAAGGCTATAACGCAAACCGCCATACGTACCCCAACGATTTCCCCTGACCAATAAGGGGGCTGCCAAAAGAAGAACCAGCAAAAACATGAGGTGGTCGGTGCCTTCGGCAATATGATCCATGCCCAGACGGGTCATACTTTTGAAACCACGCCACAAACCCCCTTCTTCTTGATTGATACTGAGGGGATATATTTTATTGTTGCGCGTATCAACGGCGATGACACCGACCTCGACGGGGTGTTCGGCGATTACGCCTGTTTCCCAATCTTGGCGAATGGATACGAGGGCATTGTGCGTCACGACTTGGTGCATAATAAGGTCATAATTTAGGGTAAAAACACGATTACTCGCGCCCGTTGGTGGTTGGAGCCACAGGTGTACGATGAGGTCGGGTATTTTGCCTTGTAATTCTTGTTCAATGGTTTGGACAGACATGTCGCGGATTTCGACTGTCCATTTTTGGTTGTCAATACTGAGGGGGTGTATGTGTTCGAGGATATAGGTTTTGAGTTGATTGCCTTGTTGCTCGATGAGGGTTAGCGGGTTGAAACCCTCGCTACTGCCCAGAGCGAGGCACAACTCACTGAGTGGCAGCTGCAACTCTACTGATACACCTTTTGATTGGATATCGAGTAAAATAGCGGAATTGGGCGACGGATGCGCCCATATGCTGTTTACAAAAAATATAGCAACGATTGAAAGAGCATAGACGAGTCGTTTGTTCTTCATTTATAGAAAGTGTTGGTTTTTTCG
Source organism: Saprospiraceae bacterium (assembly GCA_031371355.1). Classification (GTDB taxonomy): domain Bacteria; phylum Bacteroidota; class Bacteroidia; order Chitinophagales; family Saprospiraceae; genus JAAFJT01. Next base: position 5,800 of record JANMJN010000387.1, on the reverse strand, counting down.
CAAAAATAAAAGAAAATACTGAGGGGGGGATGAAAATGTATCGGATACCTCGAAGGTATCCGATACATGGATTTGCCATTATTGGTTGATAGTCAACAACTTAGCTTTCACAAAGCGACCATTTGAGTTGTCCACAATGACTTGATAGATATAAGAGCCTTGTGTCAAATTGTTTGTGTAAAAAGTAACCCCTTGTTTTCCAGCGTTCATGTCTTTATTGACAACGGTTGTTATTTCACGACCCAATAAGTCCATAATTTTGACTTGAACATGCGCATCATTTGCCAATGTAAGCGGAATAGTTGTCGTGTTGCTGAACGGATTTGGGAAATTTGTACCCAACTGAAATTGGGCATCAGCAACCGTTCCAAAAGACTCTTTCACACCTGTCAATGCACCACTTGCACCATAGTCGCGTGTATGGTCACGATAGATGGCATGATAGTGAATACCTGAAAAAACAACACCATTCTGGCAAACCAGCTCGATCCAAACGCTTGGTCCATCAATGCGTACATAATCGGCATTCGTTGCTAAGGTCGCATTGCCAGAATAGGCGATATAAGTGGCATCTAATTCACTGGCATACACCGTTTGAAGGGCTGTCCCCGAGGCATCATCTGCGTCTTGTGTCCAAGACTTCATAGCGGCTAAGACCAAAGTTTTTTGTGCGGCTGTCAAACCGCTACAAACTAAACCGACCTTAGTTGTCGGAAATTGTCCGTCTTTACCGGGTCCTAAAGAAACATCACTGAACGAAGTTGACAATTTGGCGCTTGCCAATTGAGTGGAAGTCAAACTACTCAACATGGCTAACATACCCGCATGGTCTGCTTTCAATGGCGAATAAGTGCCAGATGTATTGGTAAAAGTCAATGGTTCAACACCTTGATGCGAAGGTGTCGTACCGATGACTTTACCTGCATTGAAAGCGATGTTCTGTGCATAGTGGTGTCCACCAAATTGCAACATCCATTTGCCTGTCAAAGACGGTGTACCAAGAAAGGCAATGATATAGTTACCGTCAGAATAGCCACCCTGTGACTGACCTAAGTAGGCATCGGCAGCACGAACTTGTGAAAATTCTGCGAATCCCTCCTCCGTTGTTGTACCAGATGCCGCTTGAATGACTGCATTTGCCGCAGCTATCTGCGCCGTAGTCAAGCTACTGAACAGTAAACCGTTGCGGCAAGAAAGACCGCAAGGCAGATTCGACCAACGTGCTTGGGCTGTTGTTGTCCAAGCGATTTCGAGTGAAGCAATTTGTGTTGATGTCAACAAAGATTTGAAAGTTGTAGCCAAACAGACAACCTTTTCCACATTTGAAGATGGGTTTGTACAGTCAAGTGGTGGCATCATTTTCACGGTTTTGGGTACGACAACCGTATTTGACGGATTGTTAAGCGTAAAAGCGAAACCGAACATCGCTGTTAAGAGTGTCATAATTAATTTCATGAATGTAAAATTTAAAAGTGAATAAATATTAAGGACTGAAAAGTCATGATAAAAATACGGTTAAGGATAGGTTTTGAATTGACCCAAATATGGTCTAATTTTTTTTATCAAAAAAAGGATTGCAAGTGATAATGTGTAAATCAATGTGGCAGTCATAGTTATTGTTTTTTTTACATTTTATCAATAGCCTATCTGATTGTCAAAGAGATTTTCTTTATACAATCATTGCTTTTCCAAACGGTTGCTTTCAACAAACGGTTGAGTCAATATCAAAAATATGTGGTGAAACGTAGGAATGTTGAAGTGAAAAGGGATGAACGTATAACGAATCTCCTTTTTGTATTATGCTTACACTTTGTAATAAATTTTTAGGCGTTATTCTTTTAACCTAAAGTATAATAATCGAACCCCCCCTCAGTATTTTCGCCGTTTCCATAGCCATTGATGACCTTTTTGACGCGTTCGGCAGTCAAAGTTTCGGCATAGTCTTCCATTTCGATTAATATGAATCGGCGGTTGCCACCATCAGCTTTGTTGAGGTTTAGGACAGCGTGTGCCGTTGTGCCACTGCCGGCGAAACTGTCGAGGATAAGGTCGTTGTTGTTAGAATTTGTTGCCATTTGGACGATGCGTTCAATCAGACGCACAGGTTTCGGTGTTGAAAAAAACGCATCCAATTCAAACCGTTTCAGCTCTTCATTTGCTTCATGATTATGCCCAACTTCGTCATAAAACCAGATTGTTTTAGGTGTAACACCTTTTTTTACTTCTGATAAAAATGACTTTTTAGCAGGTACATTATTGCCTTTAACACCAAACCAAATGCTGTTTTTTGCCACATCTTCAAGGAAACGACTTTTAGAATACATCCAACTGCGACCATTGGGCGGTAAAACGATTTTTCCACTCGGCGTTTCAATCGGATAAATATAATCTTTTGAAGGTGTTTTGACGGTCAACGGTGTGGCTTTCCAAACGCCTCGTGGGTCATTATCTGGGTTTCGATAAGCAGACAGTTGTTTTTCATTTCGACCTAAAAGATTGATAGTCAACTTCGATTTGTCTTTTGCATAACAAATAATAAAGTCGTGGGTGTCTGATAAATACTTAGCATCGTTGCTTTGTGTATATTTTTTTTGCCAAATAATATTATTGACAAAGTTCTGTTCTCCAAAAATTTCATCCAACACAAGTCTCAAATGTGCCTGTTCTGTGTCGTCAATAGAAATAAAAATCGCCCCATCGGCAGCGAGCAATTGATGCAACATTTTCAGGCGCGGGTACATCATGCAGAGCCATTTGTCGTGTCTGTCCAAATCCTCACCGCCTTTACCGACGACTGTGTGTAACCATTTATTAATTTTAGGGTCGTTGACATTGTCGTTATACACCCAACCTTCATTGCCCGTATTATAAGGTGGGTCAATATATATACACTTGATTTTTTCTTTGTATTGTGGCAAAAGCGACTTCAAGGCTTCGAGATTATCGCCATGAATGATTTTATTACCGCTATCAGTCGCCGCATTGGTTTGTGTCCCATTGTGAAAACCGTAGTTGTGGGTTAAGGCGCGAAAAGGCACATCGCGGTCGTGGTGAATGACTTTATCTTTACCAATCCAAGTAAGTTTGGGCATTTTTGCTCGTTTTGTGAACGTAAGAACGTCATACGCTGTGGCAAAGAAAAAGAAAATTTACGTAAAGACCACCCCCCTCAGTAAAACACAAAAAAAAGGGAGTCACTGACGTGACTTCCCCTCAACTTAGAATGTATGAAAAAACCTTACTCACTTACTTTTTAATTAGACATTTTGCGCTGATTCATTGTCTTTCATCACTTTATTTTTATACAGCATTCGCAAAACATCATATTTCCAATAGATGGTTTTTGCGGATTCATATGCAATATTGAGTCCTTCTAAACCATCTAAAATACCTAATTTCAAGATATAAACACTGAAAAATTTAAAAAAAACTTTCAAAATCATGAATCCCCAACTCAAATGCTTTCCTCTTGAAAACATATCTTTTGCACCCAAAGTTCCATAATTGCGCATTTTATTATCATATTGTGAAAAAGAACTGTATGTATAATGTAACAAATCACTTTTCAATGGTGTCACTTCCCCCTTATATTCTAAACGTTCATGTACGAAGTTTCCCGTCCAATGGGTTTCCGCTGTTGGAAACAATCTTATTTTTCTATCTGGATACCAACCTGAAAACCGAATGGCTTTTTGTCCAATATGATTGAGCCGCGGCATCGAGTATGCCCCCCTCAGTTGCTTCGTATCTCGCGATGACAATTTTTGCTCTTGTATTTCAAACCGCAATTTTTCTGACAAAACCTCGTCAGCATCAATGGATAAAATGTAAGGATGTTGCGCCAAACCATTACCATAGTTTTTACTTGAAGCATAACCTGCCCACTCACGAGAAACAAACACCATGTTTGGATATTGCCGACAAATCGCTTCTGTTTTGTCGGTGCTTAAAGCATCGACGACGATGATTTCATCCGCAACATCTTGCAAGGAATCGAGGCATCGTCCTATGTTTGGCTCTTCATTTTTGGTAATAATAACCGCCGTTATCTTCATAATCGAACTTTCTTATGTTTCTAAAACCAAACAATAACAAAACGCCAGAGTTTCATTATCGGTTGCGTAAAGTTTTGTCAATAAAAAATGACGGTGCAAAAATCTTATTTTTGACGCTAATTGATGTCATTAGTTACTTGATTGACTTGATATTGTTCATTCAAAGGTTCAAAGCAATTGTATCTTTGTTACAAATATTATAAATTTAAATGGGAAATGGTAAATTCTGAAGAAATAAATCTGTCAAAAGCACTTAATGAAATTCAAGACTTATACGACAATGCCCCTGTTGGTTATCATTCTATTGATAAAACAGGGTTGATTACACGTATCAATAATATTCATCTTAAATGGTTGGGTTATACACGAGAAGAAGTAGAAGGCAAAATGAATGTCAAGTCAATACTACCAGAAAACAGTCATCATCGTTTTGAGGCACAATTTGAACGACTCAAACAAGAAGGTTACCATGGAAATTTGGAAGTTTATCTCAAACGCAAAGACGGCTCAACTTTTCCAGTTTTGCTCAATACTTCTGTGATTTATGATGAAAACAAGCAGTTTCTTTCCACTCGAACGGTGATTTGGGATATGACGGAAAAGAAAAAGTTAGAAGAAAACTTGCGCAAAACATTAGAAGCTCTTTTTCAAGCCAATCAAGATAAAAATCGTTTCATCGGTATGGCTTCACATGACTTGCAAAACCCGATTACAGCTATTTCGATGTCCGTTGAGTTACTTCAAAAAACAGGAATGAATTTGACAGCGATGCAGAAAAAACTGCTCGTCAATATGCACTCGTCCGCAGAACGAATGCAGTATCTCGTTACGGATATGTTGAACCTCAACCGCCTTGAACGTGGCGTTGTCAGTGATGATTATAGAGAAGTGAACCTCAAATCATATATTTGGGATACTGTAAATCGCTTTCATATTTTTGCAATTCGGAAAAATATCACGATTCGGCAGGAAATTGATGAAAAAGAAGACTGGCGTTTTATGACGGAACCCAATTATTTGATTCAAATTCTTGAAAACCTTGTGTCAAACGCTATAAAGTATTCATACAAAGGGCAAAAAGTTACTATATCATTGCGAAAAAATAGCGAGGGTGTACAAATAATCGTCACCGATGAAGGGCAGGGTTTTAAACCTGAAGAGATGCCGCTTTTGTATCGGCGCTTTCAACAACTGTCCGCAAGACCCACAGCAGGTGAAGCGTCAACAGGTTTAGGGCTGTCGGTTGTTAAGGAATATGTTGAAATACTGAGGGGGCAGATAACGTGTGAAAGCGAGTGGGAAAAAGGGGCAACGTTTACGGTGTCGTTGCCCTATATGACCGTTTAAGGGTGTTGGATAGTTACTTTTCAGCATCTAATTCCATAAAAAAAGCTAAAATGCCGGTTTGCGGCAGCCCCAAAATATCCGCTATTTTTTCAGCAGAAAAACCGAGTTGGCGCATATTGTGGACAGCATTTTTTCTTTCTTTATGCCATTCTTCTTGCGCTTTTTCTTGCGCTTTGGCTATTTCTTCTTGCGCTTTGGCTTGCGCTTCTACACGTGCTTCTTCAAGTGCTTCTTCACGTGCTTGTCTGATAAGAATTTCAGTGATACCCATATTTTTTTCAAATTTTGTTAGTTCATCAAATTTTTCTTCAAAATTAAGTCTATTCACAGGTTTTTCAAAACGAATATAGCCATTAATTAAATCACACAGCCGGCTAATTTTATTTTTAACTACATTT
>JANMJN010000386.1:0-2257 GCA_031371355.1 Saprospiraceae bacterium | reverse complement strand
TTCATTACCATTATTTTGACCCAGTTTATCAATATTTTTTGCATCCGTACCAAAGGCAGTGTATTGGATAGTTTTCTTTTTTCTAATCCCAATCTGATTTGGGGCATGTTGTTTTCATTGCTCACCATGTTTATCATTATTTATACGCCTTTTTTTAACCTTTATCTACATACCGGAGCATTGACTCTTAGAGATTGGGTTTTTCCACTTGCGGCAAGTTTGGTGTATCTCGTTGGTTTTGAAATGATTAAATGGGTTAAAGGGCGGGGCATAAACAATTTAAAAACAACGTCAAATGAAGGATAAAAGAATGATTTCTAGATTTAGTAAATTTTTCAAATTTACTAAATCTATTAGCCACAAAAATTACCCCCCCTCAGTAAATGGCACATCCCGATACTTTCGGGAAACGTGTTTTTTGAAGGGAATACGGTCTATTTTTATCGGTCTTACCTTTTTATGGACTTTTTCTGCAAAGGCACAAAAGCCTATGACTATTCAGGACATCATTGACAGTATCATCGTTTCGCATCCCGTTGTGAAAATGTACAACCATGAAATTCGCTCAATGGACGAAGCTGCCAAAGGTGCTAAAAGCTGGATGCCCCCCGAATTTAGTACAGGTTTCTGGATGGTTCCTTATAACCCTAATTTATGGAAAAGAGGCGATATGGGCGAAACAGGCATGGGGCAATATATGCTGGGTGGTCAACAGATGCTACCTAATAAGAAGAAACAAAATGCAGATGCCGCTTACATGGAAACGATGTCATCGGTTGAAAAAGAAAAAAAGAATGTCGCTTTGAATGAGTTGATTCATGATGCAAAACAATATTATTTTGAATCTATCATATTGAAAAAGAAACTCGCGGTTCTTGAACAGAATGAAAAACTGCTTGATTTTATGATAAAAAACGCAGAAATACGCTACAAAAATGGATTAGAAAAAATAAGTGCTTACTACAAAGCAAAAGCAGCATTGGGCAATGTACAAAACATGCGGCTGATGTTTGAAAGCGACATTAAAGGAAACCATATCCGCATCAATGCCCTCATGGGGAGAAATACTTTGGTTGATTTTGATACAGATACCACGTACCAGTTAAACGATTTTGCATCTGCCGTTTTCGACAGTACACTTTTCTATACCAATCGAAGTGATTTAAAAGCGATTGATAAAGACATCAATCTTATTGGACTCAAACAGGAGACAGAAAGGCAAAGCCTGAAACCACAATTTGGTATTCGCTTCGACCATATGTTTGGATTTGGTGGATTTCCAATGCAATATTCCTTAATGGGCATGATGAAATACCCCCTCAGTAAATGGTCGTCCAAAATGAATATTGCCAATATTGAAAGCCTAAAATGGAAAACCTACGCATTGCAAGCGCAAAAGGAAATGATGGTGAATGAATACAGCGGCATGGCGTATAGTATGCGCAATGAACTGGAATTGAAAAAAAAACAAATCCAATTGTATGAAAACAACATCATTCCAGCATTGAGAAACAATTATAAAACCATGCAATTAGGCTATGAACAAAATACAGAAGAGTTATTTATGCTCTACGACGCATGGGAAACACTCTATATGGCACAATTGGAATACATAGAAATAGTCAATCAGACGCTTAAAATTCAAGTAGCAATAGAACGATTAATTGAAAAAAAATGAAACTATTAATAGTCAAAACAGCCATTATTCTACTTGTTTTTACAATAATAAGTTGTAAAGAGAATAAAGACCCTCATGCCACTCACAAAACAGAGACGGCAATGGAATCTATGGATATGAAAGACGAAGACCCTAAATCTATGGATATGGAACACAAAGACCACGAATCTATGGATATGGTACATAAAGACCCTAAACCTACGGACGTAACATTGGAAGCCTTGTTGAAACCAACCAATGAATTTGTTATTTCCTCTATTCCAGTGACCACTATTGAAAAAAGAAAAGAAAATATTGAAATAAAAGCATTGGGCAATATTGCCTATGACACAAGGGAAGTCGGTAGTATTTCATCCAGAATATCGGGAAGAATTGAAAAAATATATGTCCGTTACCGCTTTCAAAAAATAAGCAAAGCACAACACATACTCGATATTTATAGTCCTGAATTGATGACAGCGCAACAAAATCTATTATTTCTTTTAAAAAACGACACCGACAATACGACTTTCATACAAGCATCAAAAGATAAACTCTTGTTGTTGGGTATGAGCAACGAACAATTACAAGCGGTCATTG
>JANMJN010000385.1:0-11339 GCA_031371355.1 Saprospiraceae bacterium | reverse complement strand
CATGGTCACCACCACCAGCTCTTAAAGACAATAACAGCGATGTCAGAGGTGTCTTATTGCCTCAAAACTATAAAGCTTTTAAAGACTATATCAATGAATTTATAGCCTATCAAGCGGCAAATGGCGCAAAAATAGACGTTGTTTCTATCCAAAATGAACCCGATTGGAAACCCACTTATGAGTCTTGCGACTATACCGCAGACGATTTCATCAATTTTTTAAATGCCCCTGGCCAGATAGTCGGTGCTCAAGTGGCTGCTCCCGAGTCCTTAAATTTCAATCAAACCATGACCAACGCTATATTATCTAATGATTCGGCGGCTTCAAAAATCAGTATCGTTGCGGGTCATATTTATGGCGGTGGTTTGGCAAAATTTCCTTTGGCGGAGCAAAAGAAGAAAGAAATATGGATGACGGAATATCTCCTAAATTTGAATACGGGCAACGCTGGAGCTGCCGCATGGAATACCTATTCCGAAGCCGCTATTTGGAACGAATCCCTAAAAATGCTCGGTTCCGTTCATGATGCAATGAGCAACAACTGGAATGCCTATATTTGGTGGTACTTACAACGCTTCTATTCTTTTATTGGCGACGGTGAACAAAATACAACAAATGGTTCAGTACTGAAACGGGGCTACGCATTTTCTCATTTTTCAAAATACGTCAGACCCGGTTTTGTTCGGATTGGTGTCGATGTACCGTCAACCAGTCCTTTAAAAATCACATCCTATAAAAAAGATGCACAGACGGTAGTTGTAATCATCAATTCAGATTTTGCCGCTGTAAAAAATGTCCAATTTAGCGGATTAACGCCCAAATCGGTCACGTCTTATGCGACCACAGAAACAGCGACTATGACCAAAAGTACACTGACGGTAACAGATAATGTCATAACACTCGATATAGCACCGTATAGTGTAACGACGCTTGTGATAAATAATTAACAGGATACCCCTTTCAATAGGAATCCTTTGAATCAATATATTGTTTTTTTTCTCGACCACAGATGACAAAAGAAAAAATTGAGTACGGGGTAAAATTGATGCGAGTCAGGTGTGTCATGCACTTAAATTATAAAATTTCACCTTTTAAAGGTCTTCGTTTACCCCCTCAGTATTTTGACCATTTAGTAAATTCTAAACCTTATTTTCACACATAAATAGTCCGATTTAAATAAACGGGAAATTACTGAAGGGTCTAAATTATTGATTTTCAGCGAATAATAACATTAGAAGGTTCAAATCTTAGTAACGTTTATTCCCGATTATTTCAACTCATTTTATCTTAGAATTTCTAAACCACGATTTAAAACCAAAATTTCATTTAAATTAATGCTTATTATGAAACAGATTTATTCAAGTGTTGCTCTTATACTATTGATGACCTTTTGCGCTAACGCTCAAAATATCCTCAAACAAGCCCCACAAGGCTTTGACTCTTTACAAGCCAATATTCAGCATGGAAAAATGGATACTATCAGTTATGATTCAAAAACAGTCGGCACAAAACGAAAAACGTTGATTTATACCCCGCCCAATTTTTCAAAAGCAAAAAAATACCCTGTTTTGTATCTTTTACATGGTATTGGTGGCGATGAAAAAGAATGGTTTAATGGCGGCAAACCTCAAGCGATTTTAGATAATCTCTATGCTGAAAATAAAATCGAACCCATGATTGTCGTCATGCCCAATGGTAGAGCGATGAAAGATGACCGTGCCGTAGGGAATATATTTGACAGCCTAAAAGTGCAAGCCTTTGCCACTTTCGAGAAGGATTTGTTGAATGATTTGATTCCTTTTATTGAGAAGAATTACCCTGTTTTAACCGATAGGGAGAATCGGGCTATTTCGGGACTTTCGATGGGCGGTGGGCAATCATTGAATTTCGGCTTAGGTAATTTGGATAAATTCGCTTGGGTCGGTGGGTTTTCATCGGCACCTAATACAAAAAAACCGACTGAATTAGTGCCCAATCCCGAAGATGCTAAAAACAAACTCAAACTCCTTTGGATTTCATGTGGTGACAACGATGGACTTATCCGAATCAGCAAACAAACACACGATTATTTGTACGAAAAAGGTGTTCCACACATTTATTATGTGGAGCCGGGTGTGCATGATTTCAAGGTTTGGAAAAACGGTTTGTATATGTTTTCACAGTTTTTGTTTAAACCTGTTGACGTAGCAAGTTTTCAAAAATATACAGTTTTAGGTTCGCCTGCTGCAAGCAATATCAGATCAGCAAAATACCCTCAAATATTACCTAACAATCGTGTCGTATTTCGCATAAAAGCCCTAGATGCCCAAAAGATGCAGATTGATTTGGGTAAAAAATACGATATGCAGCGCGATACAGGTGGCTATTGGACTGTTACCACTGACTCTATCAGTGAAGGCTTTCATTATTATTCTTTGTTGATAGACGGCGTTGCGGTGGCTGACCCTGCGAGTGAGTCATTTTACGGCATGGGGCGCATGGCAAGCGGTATCGAAATCCCTTTTACTGAGGGGGGGTATTATGCTTTGAAAGATGTGCCACATGGCGATATCCGCATCAAAAAATACTTTTCAAAAGCCCTTAATATTTGGCGTGAAATGTATGTTTATACGCCGCCAGGTTATGATAATTCTTCAGGAAAATACCCCGTTTTATACATCTTGCATGGTGGCGGCGAAGACCAAAGAGGTTGGGCAACGCAAGGGCGTACTGATTTGATATTGGATAATCTCATCGCTGAAAACAAAGCTAAACCAATGATTATCGCTATGCTCGATGGCAACGTCGGTATGCAAGGGGGTTTAGCAGGTTTTAATGAAAATTCACTGAAATCCTTTGAAAATGAACTCAAAAATGGCGCAATGCCTTTCGTTGAAAGCAATTTCAGAGTATTGACCGATGCCAAAAGTAGAGCTTTAGCGGGTCTTTCAATGGGTGGTTTGCAGACGCTTTATGCGGGTGTTAAAAACACGGATAAGTTCGCTTATTTGGGCGTTTTCAGTTCGGGCTGGTTTGCCAATCGTACTGATATTTCAGAATCTCATTATGATTTTTTAAAGAAAAATACCGCTATGGTTAATGGCAATTTAAATCAGTTTTGGATTTCGATGGGTGGTTAAGAGGATATTGCTCACGCTAACTGCAAAGTGATGATGAGTAAATATGATGAAATAGGCGTGAAATACTCGTACAGCGAATACCGAGGTGGACATACTTGGCCTGTGTGGCGTAATAATATATACAATTTTGCACAGTTGCTTTTTAAATAAACAAGTTTTTAAAAGGCAATTAATTGAGTTTTAATGAAAATACTGAGGGGGTAAAATCGAAAACTGTTTTAATTAAAAAATGAGAAAAATACTCTTTTTACACTTTTTAATAATTGCTGTTTCTTTTACAGAAATAAAAGTTTCGGCGCAAGCTACAAAGGCTCAAAATCCCGTCATTTTTGCCGATGTACCTGATATGTCAATGATTCGTGTTGGTGAGACATATTACATGAGCAGCACAACTATGCACATGAGTCCAGGTTTGCCAATTATGAAATCGAAAGACCTTATCAACTGGAAAACCATTGGTTATGCCTACGATATGCTTGCCAATATGGACGAATTGAACCTGACGAATGGCAAAAGCACCTATGGCAGAGGCTCATGGGCAAGTAGTTTACGATACCATAACGGCACTTTTTACGTCACCACTTTTGCCCAAACAACGGGTAAAACTTATATTTTTTCAACAAAAGACATTGAAAAAGGTGACTGGAAAATGGTCTCTTTCAAACCCTCCTTTCACGACCATACATTGTTTTTTGATGATGATGGGCGTATTTATATGATTTATGGGGCAGGAAAACTAAAATTGGTTGAGATCAAGGAAGACCTTTCGGGTGTAAAACCTAATACAACCGAGCAAGTCATTATAGAAAATGCCAGCGCACCTGCGGGTGATAAAATTGGCTTACCCTCCGAAGGTTCGCAATTATTTAAAGTCAATGGGAAATACTACCTTTTCAATATCGCGTGGCCCAAAGGCGGTATGCGAACTGTGATAATTCATAGAGCTGATAACATTAAGGGACCTTACGAGGGTAAGGTGGCTTTACAAGATAAAGGTATTGCTCAGGGCGGACTTATTGATTTGCCCGATGGTCGTTGGTTTTCATACCTTTTCAGAGATTATGGTGCGGTAGGGCGGATTCCGTATTTAGTGCCGATCAAATGGGTTGAGGGTTGGCCCATATTGGGTGAAGAGGGTAAAGTACCTGATACGCTCGACCTTCCCACTGGAAAAGGTTTGATACCCGATATTGTTAACTCTGATGAATTTACACGTAAAAAAGGCGAACCTGCCTTGCCATTAGTTTGGCAATGGAATCACAATCCAGACAATAAATTGTGGTCACTTTCTCAAAGAAAAGGTTTTTTACGCTTAAAAACAGGTCGTATAGACACCAGTTTTCTATTAGCAAGAAATACTCTAACTCAAAGAACCATTGGACCTGTATGCACAGGTAGGACTTCTATTGATTTGAAAAAAATGCAAGAAGGCGATTTTGCAGGCTTATGTGTTTTACAAAAAAACTATGGTCAAGTGGGTGTGCAAGTGGTGAATGGGAGTAAATCAATTGTGATGATAAGCGCAGGAACGGGCAAGCCCGTTGAGGTGCAAAGAGTACCCCTTCCCGAGAAATCGGGACGCAAGCGCACTAAAAACAAGATTTTTTTCAAGATAGAATGTGATTTTAGAGAAAAAACCGATTTGGCGTATTTCTATTACAGCCTTGACGAAACGGATTGGAAAGCCGTTGGTGAGCCTTTAAAAATGGCTTATACACTGCCTCATTTTATGGGCTATCGCTTTGGACTTTTTAATTATGCGTCCAAAAATGTGGGCGGTTATGCGGATTTTGATTTTTTTAGAATTGAAGATAAAATGTCAAAAATAAAGTAATAATGCGTCATTGATTTTGATGAAATAAAAAAAATAAGGTTTATGAAAATAAAAAACAATACAAATTCGGCACTCATTATCACGCTTTTGTTGCTCAATATCTTGCAATTAACGGCACAAAACAACCCGAATTCAGACGCATTTTACAATGAAGTAAAAACATACGTCAATCCTGTACTCCCAGGCGACCACCCTGACCCGACAATGTTGAAAGTGGGAGACGACTTTTATCATTGTGGTTCAAGTTTTCACTTCACGCCTTATATGCCGATTTATCATTCAAAAGATATGGTGCATTGGCAACTTATCAGCCGTGTTTTACCACCCGATAAAGCGAGTTGGGTTACTGACCGTCCTTCGGCGGGGACTTGGCAAGGGGCGATTACCTATTTTTATGGCTCATTTTGGATATATTTTTCAGCTAATGGACAGTGGTTTTCAAAAGCGGATTCGCCTTATGGTCCTTGGACTACCCCTGTGCAGGTGAAATCGAATCCAAAAACAGGTCCGTTGGGTTATGACAATGCCATCTTTGTTGACGATGATGGAAAACCCTATATGGTCATCAAAAATGGGCAAAAAACAAACCGTTTGCAAGAATTGGGTAAAGATGGACAATTGACCTCTTCGGTCATTGACCTCGATTGGGTTAACGCAAATTTGCAATACAGTTGGGCGGAAGGTCCCGTTATGTGCAAGCGCAATGGCTATTATTACTATTTTCCTGCGGGTGATGTGTCGGGCGGGCAGTATGTACTGAGGGGTACGGCTTTGACAAGCGATTCGACAAAATGGGAGCGTTTGGGCGAATTTTTTAAACCTATCACAGACCCTAAAACGGGATTTAAAAGACCGAATCACATCTCTGCACCGATACAATTAGCCGACGGCAGTTGGTGGACAATTGGGCAAAGTTATGAAAAATATGAGGGTGATGATTGGTCGGGTTTGGGTCGTCAATCCATGCTTTTTCCTGTTATTTGGGAGGGAGACCGTCCGTGGGGCATGGCTCAGACGACTGCACCTGTTGAAAAACCGAATCTACCAAAATCGGGCATTTTATGGCGCAGCGTTGATGCTGATTATTTTGAATCTGATACACTTTCGCTCAATTGGCATTTTTTAAGAAAAAGATACGCCAAGCAGATTTCACTGACAGACAGAAAAGGCTGGTTGCGACTTCTGCCCGATAGCGTCCGCACGAGTATTGTTCAGAAAGAAACCGACCACTATTATTCAGCCGTAACAAAACTTGATTTTAACGCTGTTGATACCGCAAAAGCGGGTATTTACCTGTCAAGCGGCAATCAAGGTGTTATCGCAAGGTTGTACAGCGGTTTTGATAAGGATAAAAAAATTATTTTCAATTTTGAAAAAAACACATACAGCATACCCAACACATTTGGAAATGTCGTTTGGCTAAAAATTACGAGAAAACAACATGAATTGACGGCTTTTGCGAGTGGTGACGGTAAAAAATGGGCTAAAATTGGCGAGCCTATCAACTTGGCAAATCTCGATAAAACACAGCCGAATTACAACGCATGGGTCGGCACAAGTTTAGGTGTTTTTACTGAGGGGGTCGTTGCGGACTTTGATTTTTTCTTATGCAAAGATGCTTTCACCGAATTACCTGCTGTCGGATTTAGCAATTATTATGGCGTTGAAAAAACGAATGAAGCTGTTACAAACACCTCCGAAAAAGGCGGTTGGTTCATGCTTTCGGGCGTAGAATTCGGTAATGGTAAAACGATTGCTAAAAAAATAGAATTACAAGCGTCCGTTATCAAAGGCGGTAAATTAGAGATTTGGTTAGATGATTTGAAAACGGGTAAACTGATTGCAACGGTGAATATTAAAGCCACAGGCGATAAAAACAACTGGAAAGCTTTCAACAAACGCATTAAAAGCATAACAGGAAAGCATGATTTATTTATAAAATATCCTGTTGGTACAGCGCAAGATATTCACGTAAAAAGTGTTATTTTTAAGTGAAAATATCAAAATATGGTTATTGTTTTTCATTAAAATTTAAATCAAACTTAATATGTATAACAAACTCAAAAATCTGGCTAAAGCCCTGCCTTTAGCCTTTTTGCTCTTTAGTGTGGAACGCACTATGGGTCAGGACGGCACAATTTATCCGCTCGATGCACCAGCCGAGCCAAAAGCCATCTTGTTGAATACGGGCGGTGTGGAAAATCAACCTGCCAAAGAGTCATGGTTTAAGCAGTGGGGCGATCCAATGGCTCGTAACATTACGGTTGCGACACTTACGCCCTTTTTGCCAGAACCTGGTAAAGCAAACGGTGCTACCGTTATTGTTGCACCTGGTGGCGGTTTTAGATGGCTTTCTATGGGCAACGAGGGCTGGGAAGTAGCTGAGGCATTGGCAAAACAGGGCATTAATGCTTTCGTTCTCAAATACCGTTTGCATCCGACGCCTGAATCTCTTGAGGATTTTAAGGCTTGGATGAATCGCCCACGAACCGCTCCTGCTCCATCTGCCGATAGTGCCAAAGCGGCAACACCGCCACGTCCTCAACAGCCCGACCTTTCTAATCAATTGGCAGACGCCGAAGCCGCTTATGCCATGATAATCAAACGTGCTAAAGAATGGGGTGTTGATACCGCCAGAATAGGTATGATTGGTTTTTCAGCAGGTGCGGGGCTTACGATGCACTCGACTTTGCACTCTAAAACCATGAAATTGGCTTTTATTGGACCCATATATGGCGGCATGGGAGCTGTCGAAGTGCCGAAAAATGCGCCACCGATGTTCAGTGTTATTGCCAGCGATGATTTTTTATTCAGAGGTCAGTTTGGTGTTATTGATTCTTGGTTTAAGGCAGGCATACCTGTTGAGTTTCATCTTTATCAAAATGGCGGTCATGGATTTGGTTTAGGCAATCCAAATCGTACCAGCAATCGTTGGTTTGACGCATTTACGCATTGGTTAGATGTAAACGGTTTTCTTAAAGCTAAAGCAGGTAAGTGATAAGTTGGTGGGATTTATACGTTTGATTATACAGGAAACGGGGCAAAATCCGAGAAAATACTGAGGGGGTGTTGAGATGAAAATTGACGGGGTGATTTAAAGTCACCCCGTCAATAACTCATTTAGTATTACATTTTAAATTGATTATTAACACTTTATGCAATGAAAATAAAATTTATCCTCTATGTCATCTTAGCCCTTCTCGCTGAAACAGCTTACACGCAACCGCAACGCACACCCGAGCAAGACAGTGCTTTCGCCCGTATGCAGCGCAAAACGCAAGCAGATCACAAAGACATGTTGAATTTGCTCAAAATAACCAACTTACGACCAGGGGCATCGGGTAATCCGCAAGCACCCAATGCAGCGAATAGAGATGAAGATAAGGTCAATAAATACACTTTACCCGACCCTTTGGTGTTGAAAAATGGTAAAAAAGTTAAAAAAGCCAACGATTGGTGGACGAAGCGAAGACCTGAAATTGTAGAAGATTTTGACAATGAAATATACGGACGGTTGCCGAAAAACATACCAAATGTCCGTTGGCAAGTCGTTTCTGTCAAAGATACCGTAATTGGAAATTTACCGATTAAAGAAAAAATACTGAGGGGGGTAGTTGATAACGCGGCATATCCTTCCTTAAAAGTTGAGATTGAATTGCTTTTGGCAACGCCTTTAAATGCTAAAAATGCCGTGCCTGTGGTCATGGAATTTGGTTTTATTCGCTCACCTTTTGGTAATAATGCGACCGCACCACTTGGTCTCGGTGCGTCAGGCGAACCGACTTGGAAAGAGCAATTGATTTCAAGAGGTTGGGGCTACGCGATAATCGTGCCTTCCAGTATTCAAGCCGACATTGGCGCGGGACTTACAGAAGGCATTATCGGCTTGGTCAATAAAGGTGCTTTTCGAAAAGCAGATGATTGGGGCGCATTGAAGGCATGGGCTTGGGGTGCAAGTCGAGCGTTGGATTATTTTGAAACCGATAAAGACGTAGATGCCAAACGAGTAGCAATTGAAGGCTTATCCCGTTACGGCAAAGCGGCAGTCGTGGCTATGGCTTTTGAACCGCGTTTTTCGCTTGGTTTTATTGGTTCTTCGGGTGCGGGTGGTACTAAAATATTGCGGCGTGTTTTTGGGGAACAAGTCGAAAATTTGGCTTCTTCGGCTGAATATCATTGGTTTTGTGGTAATTTTATCAAATACGCAAGCACTTTAACACCCGACAATTTGCCCGTTGATGCCCATGAACTGGTCGCTTTGTGCGCGCCTCGTCCTGTATTCATCAGTTCAGGTTCGCCGCAAGTAGAGGGGCAATGGGTAGATGCCAAAGGTATGTTTTTAGGCGGCGCACATGCGGGTTCGGTCTATCGGTTGCTCGGAAAAAAAGACTTAGGAACGATGGAATTCCCTAAGCTCGGAACGCCTTTGGTTGATGGCGAAATCGCATTCCGTCAACATGCGGGCGGTCACAGCACAGGACCTAATTGGAGTACATGGATTGCTTGGGCTTGCCGCTATTGGGGTGAATGCACCTATTTTGATTGAAATAAGACTTTTTTTTATTTAATAAGGGTAAAGATTATGTTGAATGGCACTGCCAATTCAGACTTGGCGGTGCTTTTTTTACCCCCTCAGTATTTTGAGGTATTTTAAGGTAAATATTATGTTGCATCTAACAACCAACCTTGAAGACACAGTCATTTAAAACAAGCACATTTCATTCGATTTGCCGAAAAATAAGATAATAAATAGCACTTTTGACTTGGCAATTAAAGCAAAAAGTTTAAATTCATGCCATTATAGAAAGGAATCAATAAAAGCTAAATCAATATACAAAAGATGAACAGACGACTTGCCATCAAAAGCCTCGCCACATCATTCGGTGCATTATTAACAATGCCCGCAGGGGCAAGCAGTTGGAATCTCCAATCCGTCAAACTCGAAACGCCCTTTTTGAGTGCCGCACTTGAAGATTTATTGACTGATATAGTCAGTACCATCATTCCCGAAGGCGGAAAACCTGGCGCAAAATCCTTGGGCGTACCTGCGTTTATCCAAAAAATGGTCGTTGATTGTTATGAAAAACTAGCGCAAGACGCATTCAAATTAGGCTTGGACAATATAGAGAAGAAAGCACAAAAGACCCACAATCAATCATTTACCGGTTTAACAACAGTACAAAAGGTCGAAATACTGAGGGGTCATCCTGAAACACTTGAGACTGAAGTCACATCTCCAGAAGACCAAAAGCAGAAAGAATTTTTTGCACAACTTAAAAACTTGACCATTCAAGGCTATACCACTTCCGAGTATGTTTTGGTTAATCATTATAAATATGAAATGGCACCCGGTCATTTTTATGGATGTGTACCTGTTTAAACTAAACAACAAGATGGCAAATTTTAATATTGATACTAAAAAAAGAAATAGATATGATGCTATCGTCATTGGTTCAGGCATCAGTGGCGGTTGGGCAGCCAAAGAACTCTGTGAAAAAGGGCTCAAAACGCTGGTTTTGGAACGTGGCAGAGATGTCAAACACGTAACGGATTATCCAACGGCGATGAAAAACCCCTGGGAATTTGAACATCGCGGTCAAGTATCCATTGATATCAAAAACCAATACGCAGGAAGTCGCTCCTTCTTGCGCGAAGAAACGCTTCATTGGGCTATCAAACCCGACGAACAGCCTTTTATTCAAGAGCAACCCTTCACTTGGACGCGAGGTTATCACGTTGGCGGCAAATCATTGCTTTGGGCAAGGCAAACGCAGCGTTGGAGTGACTTCGATTTTGAAGGTCCACAACGCGATGGTTTTGCCATTGATTGGCCGATTCGCTACAAAGATATTGCCTCTTGGTACAGCCATGTTGAACGATTTGCAGGCGTTTCAGGCAATAAAGACGGCTTGCCACATTTGCCCGATGGTGAGTTTCTACCACCTATCGAGTTGAGTTGCGTCGAAGCACATCTAAAAGATTCATTATCAAAAAATTATACCGACAGACAACTCATTCAAGCCCGTTGTGCCCACATTACCGAGCCACAACAAATTCACTACGACCAAGGTCGGGGCAAATGCCTAAACCGCAATTTATGCGTGCGGGGTTGTCCTTACGGCGGGTATTTCAGCAGCAATGCCTCAACCTTACCGTGGGCTGCAAAAACGAAGAAAATGACTTTAAAACCCAATTCGGTCGTTCATTCCATCATTTATGACGAGCGGAAAAAGGATGCAAAAGGCGTTCGCGTCATTGACAGCCAAACGATGGAAATGACGGAATACTACGCCAAAATCATATTTGTCAATGCAGGGGCGATTAATTCTAATGCTATTTTACTCAATTCCACCTCAAATCGATTCGAAAACGGTTTGGGTAATGAC
>JANMJN010000474.1:0-1696 GCA_031371355.1 Saprospiraceae bacterium | reverse complement strand
ACGAAGGGCATTTTTTTGAAAAATAGAAATTGTATCTTTTTCATATCAATAAATGATTTTGATTTTTAAGTGAAAAAACATAATAAATGCTCAAAATACTGAGGGGGTGCTTTGACCACAGATTTGACTGATTCGAATGGTTTACACTGATTTTCTCAGTTCCTAACAGGATGAAAAACAAAAAACAGCGTTAATCAGTCGCATCAGCCCAATCAGTGGTCTAAAACTTCAAGTTTAGATTAAAACCAATACTACGTGTTGAAGGCAAACCCGTTGATTCCATACCCACAAGATTGTCAGAAGAATAACCAAAAGTTTCTGGGTCAATATTGTCTATCCATTTTTTCAACAGTAGGACATTATTGGCGACAAAACTGATTTTAGCCCCTTTGATTGGCATACCTTTAGGAATGAGTTTTGAAATATCATAGCTCGCCGTGATTTGGCGCAATTTCCAATAGCCACCATTATACACCACAGGTTCGATGATTGCTAATGAGCGCACAACTGACCAATAGTCTTGAATCGGTGCTTTGACGGTGTTGACTTCGCCTTTGTCGTTGACTCCAACTCCAATTTTGCCGCCGTCACGTCCATCCAAAGTCATTTTATTCAAACCATGACGCACAAAATTGAAATTTGAACCAGATAACATCATATTGCCCAGTTTGAAATCAATCAACGCTGATAGGCTAAAACCTTTGTAACTGAATGAATTGGTGAAACCACCGACCCATTTTGGCAAAGCACTGCCGTAAGAAATCAAGTCAGCTGTTCTGAGCGGTATGCCATTCGCACCAAAAACTTGACGACCTTGAGCATCGCGTTTGAAGCCAAAACCATAGATTTGACCCATCTCTTGACCCACAACTTGGCGCAATTCACCATTGAAAACGTGCGTGCCGACTGTAATGCGTTCACCCGCTTTATCTGTCGTCAAACTCAATACTTTAGTGATATTATAAGAGCCATTCATCGTAAAATCCCATTGAAAACCACCTTTTTTGATAGGCACTAAGTTCAAAAGTCCTTCAATACCATTGGTTTGGCTTTTGCCACTATTAATCAAAGCGGTCACATAACCAGAAGCGTCAGAAATTTGCGCTGACACGATTTGGTCTTGCGTCAACTTTTGATATACTGCAAAATCGAGGCTGACGCGATTTTTAAACATTTTCAATTCCAAACCCAATTCTTTTTCGGTTGCCCGCATCGGATTCAGATTCTTGGGAGGCAAAGTTGTCGTACCCGTTGAGCCACCAACGGGTTGTAAAGCACCCGCTGGATTCGGAAAAAGATTGGAATTGATGGTATAATATAAGTTACTTGAATAAGGCGGAACGTCGGTATCACTACCTACCTCAGCATAAGCGGCTCTAATTTTCCCGAATTTCAACCAAGCTGGCAGATTCGTAAACATATCTGAGAAGACATAACTCAAAGATACTGAGGGGTATAAAATACCAGTAGTTCCTGTGGAAAGCGTTGAAAACCAATCCTCTCTAACCGTTGCATTGAGGTACAGGAAGTTTTTAAACGACACACTCCCTGATGCATAAAGTGAATTAACTTTTCTTTCTGACAAACCATAAATCGGGTCTTTCACACGACCATTCATCACTGTATATAAACCACGGACAACAAAATCCGTGACTTGTGTTGAGTTCAAATCCGCACGGCGATACATTTGATTGCC
>JANMJN010000341.1:0-2528 GCA_031371355.1 Saprospiraceae bacterium | reverse complement strand
CGTAATTGAGCGACCAAAAGCGGGATAAGTGCCTTCGGGCGAAATCAAACGCTCCAAAAATTCGGAATATCTGACCATGCGTTTGACCGCCGTTTCATAATCCTTTTTGTCTGAAAACTTCTTTTCTGAAGTCACTTTCTGAATATCCACGAGCATCGGATGAATGACAAATGAGTTGTAATAATCCATACAAAAATGCGGTCCATCGCTGTACCAACCGTCACCGACATACCACTCTTTCATTTTTTGTAAGCCAATATCAATACGCACAGGGTCATATTTTTCACCAATAGACATCAAAAAAGTCTCAATAATGCCTGAAAACAAGAGCCAATTGCTAAACCCTGCTTTTCTATCCCGCAAGGACATAAACTCTTCGACAAATCGCTTTTTAGTCAAAGCATCCAACGGCTCCCACAAGGCTTGTGGGGCGCGTAAAAAGCCGTGTGCCATGAATGCGGCATCTACAATCGGCTGCATTTCAGTTCTAAAATTCAGATAATCTGGACTGCTTGGGTCAACACAACGTGGCAGACCCCTCAGTAATTCTGTCCGCAATTGCTTCCGCATCGTCCCTTCTTTTCTATCATCATCGGGCAAAGCCAACCATGGCGCAATGCCCGACATGGTGCGTCCAATGGCTTCCATATAAGTCACTTTCGCTACTTTCAGACTATAAGTAGGCGGTACTTCAAGGGGCATGTTCTTTTTTAAAGTACCTTCTGCCAAGTTATGGACAACGGGGTAAGCTATTTTATAAAGCAAATTCGCCCAATACGTTCTGTCTTCTGCACCAGAAGTTGTGTTAGTTGGCTCAACGTCTTTTTCTTTTGCAAAAGAAGAAAACGGTAAACCAATACTTGTCAACAACCCAGTGAGGGAGAGGCTTTTTAATACGTCTCGGCGTGTATTTTTCATTGAAAAGATAAATTTTTTTGAAAAAAGAATAGAAATCGGCATAAAACGCGGAAAATACTGAGGGGGTACAAAAGGTTCTGGGAACTTAAAAAATTCCCAGAACGTAGCTTTAAAACTTAAAGCGATTTCAAATATACCAAACTCAAAGGCACTTGCTCTTTCGATTTGGCATTTTCATCTTCGATATAAAAGTATTTTATTTTGGTCTTTTTTGCCGCTTTCAATATTTCGGGTAAGTTTATTTGCCCTGTGCCAAGTGTCACGTCATTCTCAGTAGGCGTTCCACCTGAAAAATCGCCTTTTACACCTTTTTTAAGGTCTTTGACGTGCATCAGACGGAAGCGTTTTGGATACTTTTTGAGTAAAGCCGCAGGATCTTGACCTGGATGAAAAACCCAAAGAATGTCCATTTCAAAAGACACATATTTAGGGTTTGTATTTTGAACAATATAATCAAAATACGTCCCATTGCCGTAAGGCGTAAACTCATAACCATGGTTGTGGTAGCAAAAAGTCAAACCAGCGTCCTTGAGTTTTTGTCCCCAACGGTTGAAATCGGCAACCGTTTTTTGCGCCAACGCTAAATCCATCGGGCTTGTATGCGGAATCCAAGCGACTCGCACAAACTCTGCCCCAAGTATTTTCGCATCTTGAATGATGGAATCTATTTTATTGTTCATGGCATCGTAGTTTGTACCATAACTCGTACAAACCATGCCGCGCTCATCCAATAGACCCCTCAGTACGGAAGCCTTTTTGCCGAATAAATTGGAAAATTCGATATTGGTAATGCCCAAAGCCTTTGTCTCATCTAAAGTTTTAGGTAAGTCCTTTGCAAAATCATTGCGAAAGGTATAAGAGACCATACCTGGCGTATTTTTAAGCAATTTACCGAATCGTTTTTGTGCAAAAGCACTCGTTGATATAAAGAAAAAAGCAGTTACTAAAATGATTATGTTTTTCATTGAACTTTTATTTGAATTTAGTTTAAAGAATCATTTCCCACCCTTTTTCATACGTTCTCCTCCAAAGTTTCATCGCTTCAGCATCGTTTAGAATATGCCCATTCAAAGGATTACAATTGAGCGACCGACCAACACGCTGCGAAATATTGCCCAATTGAGGCAATAAAGTGGATTTTTGTCCTTCTGTTATAGGAGCCGTTTGCTTGGCTTTGCCGCGAATGGATTCAACAAAATTCTCTAAAATGATGCTATCCAATTTTTCGCCCATCCCCATTGTATTGGTGCGTGTTGCCTCTTGCAATTCTGTTTTAACATCTTTGACAAGTTTATTCTCTAAATCATACACTTTGTAATCATCCCCGCCAGGAACAGACATTGTTCCTTTATCGCCATAAAAAATGACGCCGCGTCCAGTGCCTTCGCTGTTGAATCCGTTGCAACTTCTGCCTTCCCAATGTGCTAATTTTTTGCCGCCAAATTCATACGCAATGGTTTGAGTATCAGGCGTTTCCCAATCATCTTTGTAAGCATAACGCCCACCGATAGACGTAACTTTTGTTGGATAATCAACCCCCAAACCCCAACGCATAACATCTAATTCATGCGTACCATTATTAAGGGCTTCGCCCGTACCCCAATGCCAAA
>JANMJN010000328.1:0-1819 GCA_031371355.1 Saprospiraceae bacterium | reverse complement strand
AAACACAACGATTGACGATGCTTTTGACCTTCGATTGGATTATGGGCGTTTTCAAGTCTCCTTAAAAGCCAGTCTTTTAGTCCGTGAACCCACGCCTCGTTATCGGATTAACGGCACACATGGCTCGTTTGTGAAATACGGTATTGACCCTCAAGAAGATATGTTAAAAGCAGGGATGATACCTACCGACAAAGGCTTTGGCGAAGAAGACCCCACATTGTATGGCACATTGAATACAGACCTAAACGGACTCCACTTTCAAGGAAAGGTAGCGACAAAGGCTGGCAATTTCGGTCTTTTGTTTCAAAACCTCTACGAAACCATCGTCAATGGCGGTGAATTGTCCGTAAAACCAGAACAAGTGATTGAGCAAATTCGGATTATGGAGGCAGTAAAGAAAGGAAAATCGCAACGCTTTTAGCCCCCCTCAGTATAAAAAGCTCAAAAAACCTTAACCTTTATACTCGACTCTCTAATAATCAATCTACTCGGCATAACAACTGTCTGCGGTGTCATATTTGGGTTTTTGATATGCTCCAAAAGCAATTGGCAACTTTTTGAACCAATTTCGTAAGCCAGTTGCTCAACGGTTGTCATACTGGGTGTGACAACTTCTGTTATCGGTGCATTCATAAAACCAGCAATAGCTATATGCTGCGGAATTTTATAGCCATAACGCTTCAAGGCGAGCATCGCACCTATCGCTTTGCGGTCGTTGACACAAAACAGCGCATCGGGCAAAGGTTTGACTTCTAATAACTTAGACATATCCCGCAACCCATCTTCTTCTGTATAACCCGAATAAAGAATATATTTCTTATTAATAGGCAGACCGTTTTTCTCCAAAGCATCAAGGTAACCTTGTAGCCGTTGCTTCGATATATTGAGACTTTTACTTCCTGCTAAATGTGCTATACGTGTAAAACCTTGATCTATAAAGTGTTGCGTCACATCGTACGCCCCTTGATAATCGTCTTGTACAACTTTTGACGTATGAATATCATCCAAAACACGGTCGAAAAAAACAATGGGCAAGCCTTTATCAATCAATTTTTTAAAATGCTCAGACGTCGTTGTCTCACCCGAAACAGACACCAGCAAGCCATCTAAACTATTGACATTCAAATTTTGAAGAATTTTTTTCTCTCGATCTAATGACTCGCCAGAGATAAAGAACATGACATTGTAACCGACACTATACGCCACGTCTTGAATCCCTTTGACGACCATTGAAAAATAATAAACCGCTATTTCAGGCAGCAAAACACCTATCATATTGGTGTTTTGTTTGACAAGACTAACTGCGTAAGGATTGGGTTTGTAATCAAGCTGTTCCGCCAGCTCCATCACCTTTCGACGTGTTTCAGGACTGACATCGTAGGCATCGTGCAAGGCGCGAGAAACCGTCGAGATAGAGATACCCAACGTTTGCGCGATGTGTTTAATCGTAATATTCTTATTGTTTTTCATATACTTACTTTATCTCAAAGTTAGAAACTTTTCCAAAATATTTCAATAGGAAGCCAAAAGATGGTTTCCCAATCTCATTTAAAAGGTCTCATTCCTCAACAAACCCTCTTTTTCTAATAGTTTTTCCAACAAAACGACCTGATTTTTGGATCTAAAAAAATTATGCTTCGCATATTTTTCGCCGTAATACACATCGTTGTTGATAAAATCCGTTAAAAAACGAAGGGCTTGCATATAAATCATAAACTTTCCAGCATAGAAAAAGTGTTGTTTTTCTGCTACCGTCAATTCATTCTGCATTTCATTGTAATAACCCCGAACAATGGCTTTATAAAAATCGACTCTGACC
>JANMJN010000314.1:0-1658 GCA_031371355.1 Saprospiraceae bacterium | reverse complement strand
AATACTGGACGCAAAGCCGCATCTGACTTTGCTAAACGACGGAAATCGTTGAACGGCAAAATTTGGCCATAAAGCGATACATAGCGTTCTTCGATAATTTCGCGCAAAAGGGCTTTGTCAGGAGTGAGATTGTCTTTGTTTTCGATACCACCAGCAGCAAAATCTGCGTCAACATAGGCATCATATTTCACGGTATCGGTTGTTCCAATAGGCGTAAATGGATTGCCTTTGACGTTCAAAAAAGCGCGCACTTTGTTGAGTTGCAACAAGCCTTCGGCAAAACCTTTTGTCCGCATACCACTTTCAGCCAAAGTCAAAAGATTTTCTTCATAAATCACAAGGGGCATAGGTGCTTTTTGTGCTGCAACGCCTTTTTCAGTTGAAGAACTTGAACCACCGATGAGGTAATATTTTGAACGCGCATCTTCGGTTGTTTTGGCATTGTTGCGAGAGCCTGCGGCAAATGTTCTACCCAAAAGACGGGTCAAATAGGTGGTCGCCGTACTGAAATAACCACCGCGATTGGCAATCATCATGTTCATCAAATTGCCGTCACCGATAGCCGTTCCTGGCGGAACAAATTTCAACGAGTTTGCGCCCGTTGAAATGCCCGTTAAAGCAGCAGTATAGGCTTTGTCATATTCTTTTGTTTCCATATAATAGCGTCCTTTGAGCGTGTATGCGACCTCAATCCACTTCGTATATGCGCCTTTGAACAGCAAATCATTGGCAACGGTACGTGTGCCCGTTATTTTTTTCAAATCTGTAATCGCATCATCCAACATCGTTTGAATGCCTGCATAAACGGCAGACTGTTTGTCAAACTTCGGGTTTTCAAATTTGTCATCTTGGGCAATTTCGGTGAACGGAATATCGCCGTACAAAGCGGTCAAAGTGCCGAGGGCGTGGGCTTCCATGATTTTACCTACGCCTTGAAAAAAGGGGTCGTCTTTCATGCCTTCACGCATGATACGTGATTGTTTGACCACACTTTGATAAGCAAAACCCCAAGTATTATTGGATTCTTCGGCAGACAAATTGTACTCGTGAATGGACAAATACAAAAGGATGTTGCCCCGATATTGCCCCGACCACATGCCCGCAATGCGTTGCGTTTGACCCAATTGGACTTCGATATTAGCCAATTGAATGCCTTTCAATAAACCGTCGGGATTGACGGCAGTGGGCGCATCTGGGTCCACATTTTTTCCTTCGTAGAAATTGCAACTGTAACTCAAAACAATGAGTAATACAAAAGCTGATATATATTTTAGTTTTTTCATTTTAAATATTTTTTGCAAACACATAGACATATAGAGCACATAGTTTTTCAATTGTTTTGTTCAAAATACTGAGGGGGTCTCGAAAAAAGTGCAAATCTTAAAAAACTATGTGTCCTATGTGTCTATGTGTTCATTTTTATTAATAATTTACTTTCAAAGAAAACAAAACCGAGCGTGTACTTGGGTTTGTAAAATACTCAATACCAAAACCATTGCCCACACCTGCTTGATTGACCTCTGGGTCAAAACCCACAATCGGTGTCCACAAAAAGAGATTGCGTCCTGTGATACCCAATTGAATGGAAGACAGTTTAGTGGCTTTTTTAAATTTCTCACCGTTGATATTATACATCAAAGAAAGCTCACGCAAGCGTG
>JANMJN010000472.1:0-2068 GCA_031371355.1 Saprospiraceae bacterium | reverse complement strand
ATAGATAGACTTTTTGCCCTTAATTGAGTGTTTTACTGAGGGGTATTGGTTGAGAGAATTTAAAAAAAAATCCTAACCTGAAATGAACACATCAATTCTTTACAAACTTCTGCGTCGTTACTTGCTTCGTTTTATCGTTCGTCAATTGCATAAAATAAATGCCCGCAGAAAACGAGCTGATGTCAATCCCTTTTTCCAATTCAGGTTTTGGCAACATCAACATCGTACGACCAACGGAATTGATGATACGTACATAATAAGCCTGAGTATTTGGGTGGAATAATTTGGTGCGGACCGCCATCCATAATAGCGGGAAAATGCATGCCGTGCCAGTGAATCGTGGTGGAGTCATTGAGTTTGTTGGTCACATTCATCGTCACCGCATCGCCTTTGTTCATAATCAGCGTCGGTCCCCAAAATTTGTTTTTATTTATCGCCCCCGTTATGGTTTGATTGCCCGTTCGAAATTGTGCAAATGTGTCTTTAATAATCAAATTGAATGTCGTACCAGATATCGTATCGGGAATCAAAAGAGTGTTGTACTGTGCTGATAATGAAGTAGTTGTCAGAATAAGTACAGCTAAAAGTGTTTTAATGATTTTCATTGATGTGAATTGGATTTTAGTTTAATATAATCTTTGACACCTTTAATTTGAAAACCTTGCACTTGATTTGATTTAAAAACTACTTAATCATTTTGGTAGAAATATTCAGCAACAACTCCATTTGATAAATGGCAATATCGTTCAAGCGTTGCAAACGCTCTGTCCCATTCAGTTTTTGTTTTATAAACTCCGCATTTAGGTTTTCAAGGTTCGCCAAAACCAGCAATTGTTCTGCCGTTGCATTGTCGCGCATATTGCCTTTTGCATCAGGGTTCGTTAATTTCCAATCGCGTGCAGTCATACCAAACAAGGCAAGGTTGAGCAAATCTGCTTCCGAAGCATAGACGCTGCCCTCCATTTTGGTGTTGTACAAACGCGGTGGAATGAGAAAACTTTTTACAGCATCTGTGTGAATGTGGTAGTTGATTTTAGATAAATTGCGGCGTAAATCCCATTCTAAGCCTTTGATATTACTTTCCTCCTCTTTCAGGCGACGAAATTCCTTAATCAAATAAATCTTGAATGTGGGCGACAACCATGTGCCGAATTCCATGGCAATGTCTTGATGCGCAAATACGCCGCTGTTGTATCTTCCCGCTTTCGAGAAAATACCGATGGCATTTGTTTCTTCGACCCATTTTTTAGGGCTTGGGCGAAAAGTATTTAGACCTGCTTGCATTTTAATTCCGTCGAATCCAACGGAATTAAAATTAGGATTATAGACTTGTTCCCAAACACCCAAAAATTCGATCGTATTTCGATTGCGCATCCAGTTAGCAACAAGGTCGTCGCCTCCAAACGAATTCGCCATATCTGTCAACGAGACATAGTCTGTTTCATTGGTTTCGACTAAAGTAATCTCTTTATCTTGGACAGTGATTGTCTTTTTTTTCATGTTTTTTTAATCTCTGAAATGAATGATTGTTAAAAAGGACATATTTTCAACAAAAAAGGGCGAACTCACATTGAATTTGTATGTGCGAAATACTCATTCACGTGAATTGCCCTCTATACGAGGGAACAAAGGTGAAGAAAAATGGGAAACAGAACAAACGTTTTAAATCTCTACCTCAAAATTAATTAACGATATAGGCTTCAAATAAAACCGATACATTATTTAGGGGTTTTCAAAATTAAACTCACTATTACCGAATAATTGTAACGCCTATTTTTTGTAGCTCAATTAAAAAAATACCTCCCTCAGTATAATGAGCCAGATGTGACGTTTTTAGTCGCTGCTTACAAAGAAGATTTGGGCAACGGTATGGATTATTGTCATGTGGGCGATAATTTAGGAGCCGGCAATAAAAAGTAAAACAACCGCAAGTTTCCCCATAAAAGCGGGTCAAAGATTAACATCAAACTAAAACATAATTTTTATCAATGAAAAAATTAAATATACTCCTTGCCTTTACACTTTTTTTGAGCGTAAAAACCATAGCCCAATACAACATGACTCTCTC
>JANMJN010000302.1:0-1888 GCA_031371355.1 Saprospiraceae bacterium | reverse complement strand
ATCATTCATCATTCATCAATTATCATTCATCATTTCCTTTAAGAATCGGTGTCATTCTCCTCAGTTTTTCTAATAAAAACAAGACATCTTCCTCAGTATTCAAGTGCGAGAACGAAAAACGAATACACTTCCGCGAAGGGTCAATTTCCAAAGCATCTAAGACATGTGAACCGCCTTCTGCGCCTGAACTGCACGCCGAACCACCCGAAGCCGAAATACCTGCAATATCTAAATTGAACAACATCAACTCCGATTTTGGAGAAGGTGGAAACGACACATTCAGTATTTTGAAATTCCCCCCCTCAGTATCACCAATAAAATCAATGTCCTGAAACTGTTCTAAGAGTTTGTTTTTCAATAGATTGCGTAAGCCTATTATTTTTTGCTTCCGAATATCCAGATTTTGATACGCCAATTCTAAGGCTGTCGCCATACCAACAATACCTGCCGTATTTTCAGTGCCACCCCGCATATTGCGCTCTTGCGAACCGCCTTCAATAAACGGCTTGAGCATCGCTTCACCGTTGATATACACAAAACCTACGCCTTTGGGTCCATGAAACTTATGAGCAGATCCATTCAAAAAATGAATTTTTGTTTGCGATACATTGATTGGATAAAACCCCATCGTTTGCACTGTATCACTATGAAACAAGGCATTGTGTTGAGCGCAGATATTAGACACGGCATCGAGGTCAATCATCGTCCCAATTTCATTATTGGCGTGCATCAAACTGACCAAAGTTTTGAGCTGTGACCCCCTCAGTAAATTGGTCAAATTGTCAAGAGAAACGTGTCCTTTTTCATCTATTTCGACCATTTCGACGACGATATCTGTTGTTGTTTTCAAACTATTCAACGTATGCAAAACCGCATGATGCTCAAGCGGAGAAGAGATGATGCGCTGAACGCCTAAGTCGCGCACCGCATTTTTCAATACCATATTATTGGCTTCTGTACCGCCTGATGTAAAAAATACTTCACCGATACTTGCCCCTATGAGTTTGGCGACTTTTTTACGCGCCTCTTCAATCGCAGCACGCGCATTGCGTCCGTCTGCATGAATACTGGATGGATTGCCGTATAATGATGTCAAAGCTTCTGTCATGACCGTAATGACGAAGGGATCGAGTGGGGTAGTGGCTGCATTGTCGAGATAAACGCGCATAATTTTATGATTGATTGTCAAGATTGATTAGAGGTTGCAAAATTAGCTTTTTAGATTTGGTTGCAAAATTATTCCTTCACAAACCCATTCGTCGCCAAAGCCTTCCCACGTTTACTTTCAATCTTATAAGTATAAGTACCCGAAGGTAAATTGTAGTTTTGAATGTCAATCACGACTTCCTGTTGTCCCTTTTTATACCGTTGCCTTTCGAATACAACGGCTACATTTTTACCCTCTGCATCAAACAAGCGCAACGATAGTTTTGCAGAATGACGAACATCAAAACGCACAAACAATAGATTGTCAACAAGAGTCGGATAAGAACTTGTTTGATTAATGTCTTTTGACAATGACGTGCCTTCGACAAAAGAACCTTTTACAGCAGCTCCTACCTGCAAAGCCTCTGTATTCACCAAAGCGGTATATATTGATTTTTGACCTAAGCTATTCATCGCTGTCCATATCGGGCGCACGACATTGTTCGCTGCGGTAATATGCGTATAATCGCCAAAAAACGATGATTTTATTGGTGTAAACGGCTGTTCACTCACTTTGAAATTCTTAAAAGTCTCGCCACCATCCCGACTTAAAGCCATATAAACATCGGTGGAATCGCTGTCATAACTGCGGCAGTCATAAAAAACAAACCACAACCAACCGTTTGAAGGGTCAATCGTCATGGACGTTAGAAACTGTTGATGATTCGAGTTGTCGTCATTC
>JANMJN010000279.1:0-2130 GCA_031371355.1 Saprospiraceae bacterium | reverse complement strand
GGCGTTAATACGCCATCTGTACCCGTCAGAGGTTGACCATTCAGTAAGCCTTCTACTGCACGGGTCTTGTACTGTTCATAATCAAATGTCTTTTCCATTTACAAAGTTAATAAAAATTTGTATTGACACAGTTTAGTGAACTCTCTCAAGATGTTAGATGTTGGAGGGCGTTGTTCATATTCCACCGATTTCAATACGGCTTTTGCACCGAAAAGGGGCAAAGACCAGCAAGTTCCTTGACATATTGATTAATTAAGCTGTTAGGATTAAATTTGGGTAAAAATATTTCTTAACAAAACCAAGTTAGTGATGAATATTTTAGTCCAAATTCCGAGTATAGTTGAGCATTATGCACCGCTGTTTGAAGATATATTTAGTCCCGAAGGCTATACTTACTTTAAACGTTATATATCAGGACTCATAGTGAGCGAAAATAAAACGATAGAAGGTATCAATCGCTTGTTTGTCCTTGACCGCCGCAACCAGAGCAGCTTTAATCGCTTTGTGAATCGGCAGAATTTTGATTTACAAGAAATAAATAATCGTTGTATTGCCCTGATGCAGAAACATGCTGCGACACGTTTTAAGACATCAGCAGGCGATAGTGGCGTTATTGCGCTTGATGATTCCTTGTTAAGTCACTATGGTGGTCATTTTGAACACATCTATTGGACATGGGATTATGTGAACAAAAACTATACATTCGGTCACTATTTAGTGTCCCTTCACTATAGTGATGATAAAACGGATTATCCGATAAATCGCACTTTCTGGCTACCGCCTGATTGGGAGCAAGTGGCTTTAAAGATGCGGGAATTGAAAATCCATGTCAATGAGCAAAAGTGGGAAAATCGGCATAAAGAAGTTGCCAAATGGCGCACTTACATGAGAGACCGATATAAGGATTACTGTTATAAACGACCTGAACTGGTAAGCGTCTATAAAACAAAACCCTTTTTCGGCTTGGATATGCTGCGACAATTTCGACGGCAGTACCCAAATATAGATTTACCCTTAGCCATGGACGGTGGCTACACCAGTGCTGCGTTTTGTAAAATCGTTGATGAAGAACTCAAAATGTCCTATGTGGGTAGTTTGCCAGACTATCAAAACATTATTTTATCGGGTTCAGAACAAATGACCATTGAGGCATTTGTTAAACAGATAAAAACGCAACACCTGACCAAAGTTGGACAAAACGAGAAAAAGAAATTCTTCAAAACGACTGTCCATTTTAAAGGGCAATCCATTATTTATTATGCCTATTGTGCGACTCATAGAATTAAAGGATTTGAAAAAAAACAGAGGCTCGTCATTGCCTTCCGAAAGGAAGATTTATCAGACACGCCTTATTGTAGTATATCCAACCGTACACACTGGCACGCAAGTGGCATTTTACGGATTCGCCGCCACAGGTGGCCCATCGAAACCTTTCATCAAGAGGGCAAAGACGAGGGACTGGACAAGTATCAAGTGCGGAACTTTGAGGCAATTCTGTCGAATATTGCTTTTGTTACCACAGCTTACACGATGCTAAAATGTGCAGTACACGACGATGAACTCATGTCCACGTTTCGGCAGCGACTCCCAATAGGGTCGGATGGCACACTCCCGCTTTTAAGAAGATTCTTACAACTTGAAGGGCTTGTCTATTTAATTGAACTTGTTCATTTAAAAGTGAATCAAGGGCAATCCATTGAATCTATTGTTCAACAAGTCATTCATCCAGCTTGTTAAGCTGCTTAAAACGGGGACGGTCTATCTTTTTCTATTTCTGCCAGTTTCCTTTGGTATTATCCAAAGGTGAGGATTGTTTATGCTTAATTAAACCTAATATGTCAATGAACTTTGCTTGTTAAACGTTTTTCGCACGTTTTTTACCCGTTTTTACAGGGTTATTGGGCGGTGCAAAAGCCGTAACACAAACGGAGGATTTGGGCGATGATTCGATGCTGGCTTCGATGTATGGCATCAAAAACCTCAAACGCATCTTGCCGAATATTTTAAATTGGACTAAACAAGAAGCTGAAAATTTCGAGATGGTTGAAGAAATGTATGACGATATCGTTGGTCAATATCGGCGATATATGGGTCACGTTGCCAAATGGGTGGGTGGTATATATGAATCAC
>JANMJN010000228.1:0-2474 GCA_031371355.1 Saprospiraceae bacterium | reverse complement strand
CAACACCAACGAGAATGAGCAGCCCCTCAGTAATCGCAGATTTTATTTGCGCATTTATCGTTACAGATGCTTCTTTCACTCTTTGAATAACAACACGCATAAATTTTTTTTTTTAAAATAGTGTCAAATCCACAGGCACTGCTTGATGTAAATCAGCGGCATCATATTTCACAGAATTCACTTTTTCAGAAACCCGATACATCCTCAACAAACCATTAGTCGGTTTTTGGCACATATATAATAACGTCGCTTCGGGTGTTTCATTGGAAAGCCATGCTGCACGTTCTTCTGCTGTCTTCAAAATGACGGGCATACGGGTGTGAATCTCTGCCATTTCTGCGTTTGGTTCCGTTGTGACAATAGAAAAAGTTGTCAACATGCTTTTCCACACGCTGTGGATACCTGCAAAAAATAGCAATTCACCATCAGTTTTTGTAATGCGAAAAGGCTTTTTTCCATTGCCGATGTTCCGCCATTCATAAAAACTATCCGCAGGAACAAGGCATCGGTGATACAGAAAAGGCTCGCGAAACGAAGGTTTTTCTAAAATTGTCTCCATACGTGCATTTATTAACGCGCCGTTAGGTTTGCCTTCTTTCGCCCAACTTGGCACTAAGCCCCAATACATCGTCGTCAAACTGTTAGGTTCTTCGTTTGTGACGACGTAGGCTTGTTGCGTTGGTGCAATATTAAAACTCGTCCTCAAATCGCCTTCGATTTTCACCTTTGGCAAGGCTTTTTTGATTGTCGGCTTGTCTGTTACGAATGAAAAACGGCCACACATGATTTTGTTTTTAATTTAAAAATGTGAAACAAAAAATAAAGTGT
Organism: Saprospiraceae bacterium; assembly: GCA_031371355.1. GTDB lineage: Bacteria > Bacteroidota > Bacteroidia > Chitinophagales > Saprospiraceae > JAAFJT01. Next base: position 1,646 of record JANMJN010000228.1, on the reverse strand, counting down.
TGGTTATCAAGAAGTTAACACTAATCCACTGCTTCTCAAAACAAAAGTATGCAATCATGGTTCAAACAAATTGGGTTTACGCTATTATTGACTTATACACACTCTTTTTCCAAAACTTTGTAAATACTTAACAATCAGCACTTTAAAAAAACGGTTTGTACACAAAACTTGTGTGTAACCTTGTGTATTATATCCCTATTTGTCAACATCCATTAACACCCCTCAGTAACAAGGTCTGAAAAACGTGTACAACTGCACAGTTGTGCGTAACATCGTGGACAAAGTTAACGCTCTACAAACATTTACAAAGCGTGTGGAGAAAAAACAAACGCGCCCGCTCATTATCCTCATCAAATGTGGACAAGTTGATAACTCATTGATTTTCAAAATAATTGAATAGTGTACTCTGTGTTGATATCCTAAGCAGTTGCACACAAGTCCTGTGGGTGGAACAATTTTTTCCACGTTTATACACGAATCCACATCCCTAATAATAGAAGATAATTTTCTAAATTTTAAAAAATTAGTTTATTATGTAATATCACAAAAGCAAAAATGAGACCGAACCAAAAATATGTGTTTCAGCAAATAGACTTAGTGATATTCATCGGTGTCGAGTGATAATTGTCAAAAAAACAGTAATCAAGGGTTGCTATATCATTTTTTCATACAAAAATTGCAACTACAAGTAAAATGTGCCGTTAACATATCTTTGAATCCGATATTTCTATACATTTGCACCAATATCGAACCTATTTATTAAACTCATAATCCAGACATGAAAAATTATTACACAGATAATCTATATTATACGACGACGGCATTTTCTCGTCAAATTTCATCTATTGCTGAAACAGCGTTCATGGATTTAGGCTTGACACCTTCAGATGCGTATCTGATTATGGTCGTCAACGAAAAACCCAATGTCCAACCGACTGAAATCAGTGAAAAGATTTTACTGGCACCGTCAACCATTACGCGGATGATTGAAAAATTGGAAAAACGAAGCATCGTTACTCGTACACAAGAGGGTAAATACACTTATGTCGCAGTGACCACAAAAGGCAAAGACCTTTACACCAATATCATCGCTACATGGGATAATATACAGGCGACTTTCACAAATAAACTCAATGAAGATACTGTGAGTCTGCTTGTTCAAAATACAAGCGATGCTGCGGCTAAATTGAAGTAGTCTGCTTTAAGATGTCTAGATTATAAGAACAACAAGAGATATCCAGAATTTTACAACAGTCTGATATGACGGTCTATATTTATTCTACAAACGTGCAAATCCTAACGGATTTATTCGTTTTTGGACAAAAAGAATCCCGAATTTTGTAACAACAAAATTCGGGATGACTCATGTTGGTATTGAAATTATGTAGTTTAAATTTAATCAATATATATATAGTAAATAAAAATCAGTATTTTGTGAATTCATCATTCACCATTACTTATTGTTTATTCAATTTCCAATCATAATCCAAATAGCTGATATCTGCTTTCTCATCTAATTTGATATTGGAAAACTTGTTGATGAAAGCAATTACTGAGGGGTTGTCTTTTTTGAAATCGCCTGAAAACCATGTGAAAATTTTAGACAACTCCGCTTTTTTTGTCGATGTGATTTTATTCCGCGTTTT
>JANMJN010000224.1:0-3483 GCA_031371355.1 Saprospiraceae bacterium | reverse complement strand
ACAGACATCAAAGACTCGCCTCTTAAGCCTGAACAAGGATATGTGTACAGCGATTTGCATTACTATACCTAACCCGATATCATGGGAAAAATTGCTGGCATGGATTGGGAAACTTATTTAAAGAAAACGTATAAAAGTATTGGTGCTAATTCCTTGACATACAATCCATTGCGTTTTTATGATAAATCAAAAATTGCACCCACTGAATACGATTCACTGTTCCGTAAAACACTGATTCATGGTCATGTTCACGACGAAGGGGCGGCTTTATTGAATGGTATTTCAGGTCATGCAGGGCTTTTTGGCAATGCCAATGACTTGATGAAATTGATGCAAATGTATTTGCAAAAAGGGTCTTATGGTGGGCACCAGTTTATCAAACCCGCTGTGATTGATTCGTGTACGAAATATCAATTTCCGACATTCAACAATCGTCGTGGCATTGCTTTCGATAAATTGGATTTTAATAAAAAAATAACCAATGGTCCACAGTCGGCATCACCAGAAAGTTACGGACATTCAGGTTTTACAGGCACTTTTACGTGGATTGACCCAAAATACAATATCGTTTATGTGTTTTTATCCAATCGGGTTTATCCAACACGTGATAATGGAAAGATTGGCACTTTGAATATTCGGACTGAAGTAGGTGAGGCGATTTATAAAAGTATGCAAAAGAAATAGGAGACTGAAATTGAATAGGCTTTTGTTGTTTCTTGCAAAAAAAACAAAAACCTATTCAATTTCAGTCTCCTTTACCTATTATAAATTACCTAATCGGCATCAAAACGGCATTAGAAAATAAGAATTTTCCTTGATACCAAAACGCGCGATATAAAGGATTGTCAACCATATACACCACCGACCCGCGCCGCATAGATTGCACCGAAAAGACCGAAGTCCCTTTCAAATGTGTCCTCAAACGATATCCGACGAAGCCCAACGGCTTAAACTTATCATCAACATAGCCCACATTATGCGCATTTTTCAAAGGTTGGTAAGCAATATTACTTGTTTTTAAAGAAAAATAGTAATCAGGCATACCATATGCCAACGGATGGGTGTTGTCAAGCACCGTTTTATAAATGGCTCCGGGAATACCGTCGCTCAACCCATCACGCTCGTATTCATCGAAATGCATAAAACGACGTTTGAGGTCTTCCGTTTCAGTTGCTAATTCTGCTGTTTCTTTTTCTTTTTTTGAACTGAACTTAGTGATCTCAAAACCTTTTTTGTCTTCAAAAGCATTCAAGGCTTCGCCAATGAGTATCAAACGACCACCTTCACTCACCCAAGCTTTGAGTTTATCTAATTTCCCAGAATCTAGGTTTGAATAACCACCGTCGGTCATACATAAAACATTGAAATTGCTTAAATTAACCCGATTTAGATCGGTCAGTTTTACTTGCGTCACCGCAATATTTAAGTCCTGTTCAAAATAATACCACATTTGCCCATAGCTGTTATTGTCCACATCATCATCAAAAACAATGGCAACATTGGGCTTTGCCAAAAGGTCAAATCTGCCCGAACCGAAGTCCGCGCCCGCCTCGGCAAAGCCTGTCGAAACAGTCGTCAAGTCTTGGTCATTCAGCAAAGCTGCGGCTGTAATTTCTCTATCAAACCGATCTTTTACAGTCGCACCGGACTCCTTCGGAGAGGGGTTGTCGCCACGAGTAATAATGAGCGTACCACGCCCAAACTTCTTTCCTTCAATCTCGAAAGGCTCACTGGCTGTCCTTATTTTGATACCTTTTTGCAATAAACTCGCTGCAAAACGGGCGTTGTTCAAACCCGTCCATGTCGCGATATAGGCATAGGGTTTCGCTTCTGGTTTTTGAATTAAAGGAAAAGTCTTATTTGTAAAGCTTTGGCTCACATCAATTTTCTCTTTCGTTGCAAAGGTTTCTAAACCAAAAGCATGAGGCAATGACCACGCCGTAATGTCATAGGTTGCAGAGTCCACCAATTCAGATTCTGGGTCAAACAGGATTTGTGTCAAAACGGCAAGCGGCTGATAAGCAGAAACCACCAAATCTTCCTCCGAAATACTGAGGGGGGTATTTTCCTTGCCCGATGTGTAGTCATAAGCCGTTGTTGCCCGCTTCCCTGTGATGCGACCGTATTTGATGCGGTGTTTGTCCAACAAATCCGTCAATGCCTTGACTTTATTACGCGGGTTTGACCCTTTGACGATATACGTTTTATAGGCTCCAGGTGGATTTGACGATGATTTTTTAAAGAAATCTTGAAAATTTTGGCACAAACGAGTCGCATTTTTTGAAGAAATCTCAATCGTTGACAGTGCCGTTGTGAGGTGATGCGAGATGCGGTCTTTGAGTGTCAACACATTGCCACTTTCAGTCATAATTGCTCGACCTGCACCGATACCCCCTTGCTCATACGTCATGCCCACCGCACCGTTATAAGTCGGATAGGTGTCGCCATAACTCGGATAAAACAAGTCAAACGTTTCTTTTGTAAAATACAACCAGCCTTCATTATCAAAGTATTTTGCATGATTTTTACCAATTTCTACTTGAAAATCGCGTTGAAAGGGTGTAATATACTTGTGATAAGGCTGTGCCGCAGGCGCGAAATAGTAAGGCGAATTGTAACCCATTTCATGGAAATCTGGCACAACATGCGGTAACCACCCCTTGTAAACCGCCATCCGTTGTTGTGACTCCACCTGAGACAACCATGCCCAATCCCGATTAAGGTCAAAATAGTAGTGATTGACACGTCCACCAGGCCAAGGCTCACGATGTTCACGTGCATTGGGGTCAGTATTCGGTACCTTATCAGAAGCATTGATATTCCAATGCGTATAGCGATGATAGCCGTCAGGATTAACGCAAGGATCAATGATAACAACCGTGTTTTTCAACCACTCTTTTGTATCCAAACGACTGGTATTCAGCAAATTATATAAAATCGAAACAGAGGACTCGCTACTCGCAGGTTCATTACCATGTACATTCATTGACAACCAAACGATGGTGATGTCCCCTACTGAGGGGTCTGCTTTTCCGCCGTCAACACCTGCCCGAGCGAGGTTATTGAGCCTAATTTTCTCCAAATTTGCCAAATTTTCTTTTGTGGAAACGATGGCATAGAGCAACGGACGCATTTGGTTGGTTTTACCATATTCTTTCAACTGCATAAGGTCGGAATTGGCGGCTGCATGGCGGAAATAATCCACTGTCAAATTGTGCGGCGTGAATTGTTCACCATATTTGTGCGGCATAAATTCTTCAGGAGACAATAGTTTTTGTGCTAAAAGGCGAGTCGAAGACGACAAAAGAGCAACACAGAAAGCAAACAAGGCAAATTGCTTGGTTATTTGTTTCATATAGATTGGTTTGAATGTTAAAAAAAAAAGAAAAGCCCCTAAATGGGGCTGCGATTATAAGTGAATTTTAACAGATTTTTGTACTATCTCTTGAATTTTGATGAAAATGGAGATTTTTTAGTGAGGGA
>JANMJN010000150.1:0-5566 GCA_031371355.1 Saprospiraceae bacterium | reverse complement strand
AATTGCTTGGCATTAATCGGTTTGCCTTCAAGGGTTTTCAAGTTAATATCGGGTAATTGTTTTTGAGCATAAGCTAATACAGAAATAGATGCGAAGACAAGCGTGATGATTCCTTTTTTCATTCTTTTAGTTTTAAAGTTTAAAAATGTAAACGACAAAGATAAACGTCATTTATCACAAAAAAATTACACCCCTCAGTATAGAAGATGAAAAGGAGGCATATAAGTCAAAATATTTATAGTTAAAATCGTGTGAATGCCGAATATGATTCCGTTAAAAAGGGTTAAATGTGCTCCCGAATCGGTTAAATGTCCGTTAAGTTGTGTGTTAAAATTTGCATGTGTAGCAATAACAGAGCGATATTTATATCAGAAATCAGACGGAATCGGACAATTTCTATAAACGGAAACCTATTTTCAAAAATCCTTTTAATGTATCGGTCATGAAAAAACTAAATGTCTTTGCAATCGCCTTTTTTACAATCTATTTCGTCGTTTTCTCGGCTTGCAAAAGTCCACAAAAATCTTTCGAAAACGGCAATTATGACCAAGCTGTTGACCAAGCCGTTGAGCGTTTACGGAAAACAAAGGTCAAAGAACGTGATGTGACAACACTCGTTGAAGCATTCAATTACATCAACAAACAAGAAACAGAAAAGCTGGGTCGTCTTCGTTTGGACAACAATCCAGAACACTGGGACGATATTTACAACATTGCCACTAGCATCAATCGTCGGCAAGAGGCAGTTCGCCCGCTTTTAGCTATGAACGATGAGAAATATTATGGACTTCTTGAAAACTTGCGTTTTACTGAGGGGGTCGGCGCGACGATAGCAGAAGCTCGTGAAGGGGCTGCCGCTTATCTTTACAATCGTGCAAATACAAAATTGGATATAGCGAAATCAGGAGACCGCCGCACGGCACGCACCGCTTACGACGATTTTAACGCCATTTCAAGGTATTTTGCGACCTATAAAAACGTGAAACAATTAAGCACTGAGGCTTACGCATTGGGTATTAACCACGTTTATGTAAAAGTAGAAAATGACAGCCGTACTTATTTGCCAGCAGATTTTGAGCGCGAACTGGAAAGCATCTTCGTCCGCGATATCAATGAAAAATGGGTAAAATACCATACTTTCAAGGACGAAAACTTGCGTTACGACTATACCATCGTGGCTCGTATGACAAATATTGATGTCAGCCCAAACCGTGAACGTCGCGACCACCACATCGAAGAAGCACAAGTTGAAGACGGTTTTGAGTATGTGTTGGACAGAAACGGCAATGTCAAAAAAGATTCATTAGGTAATGACATCAAAGCAAAAAAATTCCGTTGGGTACGTGCCGATGTTTTTGAAATTTTTCAAACAAAAGAAGCACATGTAACGGGTATCGTAGAATATTTTGACAACCGCACTAAAGAGCGTGTCCTTAGCCGTCCAATCGAATCAAACGCACTATTTAACCATGTATCTGTTCATTTTGAAGGCGACCATCGGGCTTTGCGCAACGAAACCGCTTGCCGTATCGGTGGTCGCCACACACCTTTTCCAACGGATGAAGCCTTGCTTATGACGGTTGTTGACAACATGAAACAACGAGCTAAAAGCCTAATAAAAGATAACGATGACATCGTTGCAAGATAGTTTGAACTTTCAAAATTGGTTAAAGCGACTTCCTTACTGAGGGGGTCGCTTTTTTGTTTGAAAATAAACAATTACTTTTGTAAAAAATTAAAAGATATGACAGTCTTAATAGGAGATAAAAAAATACGGATTCGTAATCCAAAGCTGTTGACTTACGATGACTATGCAAAAATGACACCACCTGATAGCGGCAATTATGAACTACACAACGGAAAAATTATCTATATGCCAACGCCAACAGCTTTTCATCAAACAATTTCGATGAATATATCCATTCAAATAGGACAATATATCAAACACCGTCAATTAGGTCGCTTACTTGCAGCACCAATGGACACTATTTTTTCACCACATGATACGCTTCAGCCCGATTTACTCTTTATATCAAAAGAAGGAGAACATATCATAAAAAAAGTAGTAGAAGGTGTGCCAGATTTGATCGTTGAAATTAAATCACCAGGCAACTCTCCATCATCCGTGAGTTATAAAAAACACGTTTATGAATCCACGGGGGTTAAGGAATATTGGTATATTTTACCGGATAAACAAACAGTTATACAATACGAGAATATTGATGATGAATTAGTTAGATTACATGTCTTAACGATTGAAGATACTTTACAATCATTTGTCATTGAAGGTTTTGAAATGTCTTTGAAAGATATTTTTGAATAGTTTTTGATACACTTTTATATCAAAAAGCGACTTCCAACTGAGGGGGTCGCTTTTCTTTTTATTTTTGCCAAAATATGAAACTCGCTGTCATAATTGTCAACTACAATGTTCGGCATTTTCTCGAACAAGCCTTACTATCGGTGCGAAAAGCATCGGTTGGGCTCGCCGTTGAAACTTGGGTAGTGGACAACAATTCTGTTGACGACTCGGTGGCAATGGTGCAAGAGAAATTTCCAGAAGTACTGCTCATCGTCAACAGAGACAATGTCGGTTTTTCAAAAGCGAACAATCAAGCTATTCGAGCATCAAAGGCGGAGTATGTTTTGTTGTTGAACCCAGATACGGTTGTTCAGCAAGACACTTTCCATAAAACATTGACTTTCATGGATTTGCATGAAGACATTGGCGGTTTAGGTGTCCGCACGATTGATGGATCGGGTACATTTCTGCCAGAGTCGAAACGTGGATTTCCATCGCCTTGGGTGGCTTTTTGTAAGTCGTTTGGTTTGTCGCTTTTGTTTCCAAAGTCGTCAATTTTTAATGGTTATTACCTCGGTCATTTGTCCGAAACAGGCACCTATCCTATTGATGTTTTGGTCGGTTCATTTATGCTCATGCGACGGTCTGTTTTAGATAAAGTAGGCTTGTTGGACGAAGATTTTTTTATGTATGGCGAAGACATTGACCTTTCTTATCGCATCGTCAAAGGTGGTTTTAAAAATTATTATTTTGGCGATACGACGATTATACATTATAAAGGTGAATCTACGAAAAAAGGGAGCCTCAATTACGTCCGCGTGTTCTATGGTGCGATGATTATATTTGCAAAAAAGCACTTCAAAGGGCAACAAGCGACGGCTTTTATCACTTTGATGCAAGCGGCTGTCTGGATTCGGGCAGCTTTGACAGTGACAACTCATTTTTTTAAAACACTTTTCCTGCCTTTGACTGACGCTACATTGATTTTCATAGGTATGTGGTGGCTCAAAGGGTTTTGGTCGAGCTACTATTTCAATGAACCAGACTATATCAAACCTGATTTTTTGTTGATAAATGCTCCGATTTATACCGCTATTTGGTTGTCGAGCATTTATTTAAGCGGCGGATACGATTTACCGCTTTCATTGCGGCGCATACTGAGGGGGGTGTTTATCGGTACTATTTTACTGGCAGCGGTTTATGGTTTTTTAGATTTAAGTCTGCGTTCTTCTCGTATGCTTATTGTTTTAGGCGCACTTTGGGCAGCTATTTCAGTGCTTTCATTGCGTTTTTTTATTCATTTTATCAAAAATAAAAACTTTAATCTGGGTACCGAGGGTGTCAAAAATTTAGTTATTGTCGGTTCAATAACAGAAGTTGAAAGAGTCAAAACGTTACTCAATAATGTCGGCGTTGTTAAAAATCATATTGGCATTGTCAGCCCCGATGAAACCGATGACCACCACACTTTTTTAGGCAGTTTGCGACAATTGGATGAAATTGTACGAATTTATCGGGTTGAAGAAGTTATTTTTTGCTCAAAAGACGTGTCAACAAATGATATTATGGCTTGGATGAGCCGTCTTGGAGCGGGTATTGAGATGCGAATAGTGCCTGAAGAAAGTATGTCTATCATTGGTTCTTCCGATAAAAACACACGTGGTGAACTTTATACGATTGACATTCGATTCAATATTGCACAGCCTGTTCATCGGCGGAACAAGCAATTGCTGGATTTGTTTTTGGGTTGTGGATTATTGATTATCAGCCCTTTAGTGATTGTTTTTGTTGGAAAAAGATTGTCTTTTTTGAAAAAAACCTTTGACTTAATATTGGGAAAGCGAACTTTAGTCGGTTATACTGAGGGGGTATCCGAAAATTTACCAAAAATAAAAAAAGGGATTTTATCACCGATTGATACGGTCAAAAAGACAGTTTTAAATGAGCCAACAGTAAAAAGACTTAATTTTTTATATGCCAAGGACTATGATGTTTGGCGCGATGTAGAAATCCTCATAAATGGTTTCAAACGATTTTAAACTCACCTATTTCAACTTTCCAGCACCACGTAAAGCCGCTATTAACCGACTGTCGTTGCGTGGATCAGGGTTAGACATTTTATCCAGAAAAAAAGACATATCCATTTCGTTAGTCTGGGGGGCAATATTGGCAATTATGGGTTTATTCGGTAAACTTGAAAAGATAAGAAGCCAAAAAGTACCTTCATAAATGGCTGTTTCATCTACTTTCAGAACAAAATCTTTCTTGATATTGTCTCTTACTTTTTGTGCCGCTGTGGGCGTCAAAACAAATTGAAAATTGCTTTTTTGATAGCTGACGATGCTGGTATCGGTGATAAATGGCATCGTTTCACCTAAAAGATAGAAAGCCACTTTACCATTGCTCTCTTTTTGGCAGCCTAAAAAAAACAACGAAATGAATGCAGTGATTGTAAACATTTTCATATTAAACATAGATTTTTAAATTGAAAAACAATTTTGAATCGCTCAATATAAAGACCTCTAAAAACAGAAAAAGGTTGGGGCTTTTTAAAAAAAAATACGCTTTTGCGCATTTGTGTTATTTTAACAAATTAAAATGTGCTTTAAGGCGTCAATCTTAAAGCACATTTCGTTTAGATTTTAACGATTATTTCCCTAAAAGCCCAATATTCAAACCCATACCAAAAGCCATATTGTTAGGTGCCACCAAATTACCATATCGGCTTGTAGAACCTGTTTCAAAGAATGTGTTGTTATTTGTATTACCAGTACGACTGACAAAGCCCGTACCAACACCTATAGAAAAGTCCACACAAAATTTGTTATCAAAAACCCATTGCTTACCCGCACTAATCATCAAAGTACCGACCGTTGTTTTTTGCCTTTTAGTGGCATACGTAGTACCACCCGTGTAGCCATAAGTGTTTTCGCCATAAGAACTAAAATTGACTTCAGGACGAATATAGCCCCCTTTCAAAAGATGCGCATAGCGTTGGCGAGAGCTGTAATAATCGGGTTTTTGTATGAATTTGTAGCCAAAACCAAGCGTAATACCGCGTTGATTCGTTTTTGTAGTTGAATTACCAGAAGTATAAATATCTTCATTCCGACCTAAACCGATAATGCCTAATTTCGCTTCGATGCTTGAACCTGGCTTCAAATTGCGCTCATAAATGAAGTTGGTATAACCCAATGTCCAAGCCAAAAAGCTAATTTTGTAGGCACTTTTGTTTTGCCCTTCATAGTATTCTTTGTTGTCAAT
>JANMJN010000087.1:0-3406 GCA_031371355.1 Saprospiraceae bacterium | reverse complement strand
GCATTGCGTCCCGCGTGCATATCCTCAAAAGCTTGGGTTAAATTACTGAGGGGGTAGGTTTTCGTGACCATTTTATCCAAAATCAAATCGCCTTTGGCATAAAGGTCTTGCAAAATCGGGAAATCTATTTGTGGACGCGTTTTACCATACAGCGGATTGATATAAATTTTATCCCATTCAAAGAGGTTCATATCAATCACAATCTCTTGCTCGATGCCGCTGACTTGCACCGCCATACCCGCATTTCTGACCATTGCCAAAGGTGCCGCGCCAAGTTCTGGAATGGCGGTACACTCAAACGCATAATCTGCACCGCGTCCATTTGTCATGGTTTTGACGATTTTCGCCGCATTGAGTAAGCCTTTATCCGTTTTTTCGGCTAAAACGGTATGCGTTGCGCCATATTCCTTTGCCATTTCAAGCCGCAATGGATTGACATCAACGGCAATGATTTTTCCTGCACCCGAAATACGTGCGCCTTGAATCACGTTCAAACCAACGCCGCCTGTACCGAGAACCACCACCGAAGTCCCTGCTTTCACTTTCGCCGCATTGACCACCGAACCATAACCTGTCATTACGCCACAACCGACAATGGCAGCAGATGAAAACGGCATTTCGACGTGCATTTTGACACAAGCTGCTTCACGAACAAGCGTATATTCCGACATGGTACCGAGACTAAAAGCCCTTTCAATCGGCACATTATTATAGGTGGTTGAAGTGAAAGTAGCATGACCTTCGCTCAATTTATTCCCAGCTGTCACCGCCGAGTTGCGCTCGCAAATATGCTGATTGCCTTCTTGACATTGAAAACATTCGTAGCAGGGAATTGCCCAGTTGAGCATCACTTTATCGCCAATTTGTAGGGATTTTACACGATTTCCTACCTTTTTGACAATCCCTGCGCCTTCATGCCCCATCACCAAAGGCTTACCCCATGACTGAGAATCCCAATCGGTATGACAGACACCTGCGGCTTTGATTTCTATTAAAACTTCGTCGCCTTGTGGGTCGGCAACGGTTATATTTTCAATTGAAAAATTGTCTTTGCCATCAGCAATAGCAGCTTTACATTGTATCATTTTGAGTTAAATTGAGTGAATTTATAAAAATACTGAGGGGTATTTATAGAGGGTGGTTAATTATTCCACTTGCCAAACTACAACTTCATAAGGTTTTAAGTTAATTGTTTTTTCAAAGATTTGGGTTTTGCCCAATAGAATAGTAGAATGTTTAAAGCCTTGTTGAAATACAGGTTTTTGTACTGCATCTGATAGATTTACAGCGACTAATACTTTATTGTTTTTGTACATTCTCAAAAAACTAAACACATTTTTATTGTCATTTTCAATAGCTATATACTGACCATTTGAAAGCGCTGAATGACTTTGTCTGACGTGTATCAACTGTTTATAATAATTAAATAAAGAATTAGGGTTATTTTTTTGTTCCTCCAACGAAATGCCGTCATTGGCTTTGAAATTAGAATTAGTCCACCAAACACCCGTGTTTTTATACCACAATGCCGTGCCTTTCCCCGCACCCGATGCGTACCAATCAAAAGCCTCACGGCAAGGAATACCGTTGCCATCGTTGCTCCCAACGGTGGCATTTTTGCCCAACATACTGATTTCTTGACCATAATATATGGAAGGAATACCACCTATAAGTAGTTGAATAGCAGCCGCTACCTTCTGTTTTTTGATATTTTTTTCCAAAGAAGCAAACCTATCCATATCGTGATTCTCGATAAAAATGATTTGCCCCTTTCCTCGCGGACACAGCCTTAAAATAGTATCCGCCTTGTTGATTAATTGCTGTTTGTCAAACGATAAAATGGCTTCTTGCAAACCAAAACCGAACATCCTATCCACTTTTGCTTTTTCAAAATAATCAAAACCATAATCTTTCCACTCTGCTTGTTCCGCTACAATTTTTATTTTAGGGTTAATTTTCTTCAAATTTGTAATTAAAGGCACCCAAAAATCGGCAAAAAGGTTTGTCAATTGTGGTTTAAAATCCAAATTATCCATAGCGTGGTCAAGCCTAAAACCGTCCACACCATCGTCAAATTTACCATCTTTATTGGGGTCAATAAAATATGAAAACAGTTTGGTATTATAATCTAAAACGCCTTTGCTTTTAAGATTGACTGTGGTCACTTTTATCTTTGAACCATCATAACTCGACAATTCACGCAAGCCAAACACCATTGTGGAAGGCGTTGTATGCGCCGCATCATCAAACAAAATATAATCACTATAAGGCGATTTAAGATTCCCCACAGCATCTTTCCACCACAAATGTTTTTCAGTAACATATTGGGTTTCCATATCTAAATAGATTTTCATACCGCGCTTATGAATCTCTTTGACAAGTGCCAAATAGTCTTCCAACGTACCAAATTCAGCATCAATTTTTTCAAAATCATTGGCAAAATAATTATGATAACAATCGGCATCATACAAAGGCAATAGCAAGATAGACGTAATGCCTAAGTCTTGCAAATAGCCCAATTTCTGGCGTAAACCGTTCAAATCGCCTTGTAAATCGCCGTTGCTATCGTAAAAACTACGCTGGACAACGTGGTAAATGACTTCGCCTCGCGGAGAAGGAGGCAGCATTTTTTGTCCGTAAATAGGGATATTTACGATTAGAAAAAGTAGAATAACGATAGAATTTTTCATTTTTTAAATGTTGTTAGTGAAAATACTGTGGGGTCTGTGTTTTTACAAATCTACATCAAACACAATAATATCCCGTTCTCTATCTTTGCCAATAACTAAAATTTCGCCATTGGCTTTAGCAGCAACACTTTGACCGCCATAAATTTGCCCTGCCCAAGGTCCATGAGAAATTTGCCCGACTAAATCAGTTCCAATGACAGGACAACCGATGATTTTAGCCGCACTTTGAACAACTTTATTCAATTCTTTTCCGTGCTCGGGCCAGTCCTTTTCAGGCGCTGCCCAACCATAAGGGATGAGTAGCAAATCAGGTTTTTGTTCTTGCATTTCATTCAATAAATCCTTTTGAAATGAATCCGCACATATCATCAAGCCAATTTTTCCGAACTTCGTTTGAGCCGTCGCAACTCCTTTTCCAATACTATATGGCGGCGTCATCAAATCAGGTAAAACATTAATTTTTCGATGCTTCATCAAAATAACGCCTTTATCATCAATCAAAATGGCACTGTCAAACAGTTTATCGCCTTCTTTTTCATCCAAACCGATACAAATATGGATTTGGTACTTTTTAGCCAATTGGCAAAGAGTATCTGAATCTGTGCCTGGAATAGGCGTCGCTTTTTGATGCGCCACAGGATTAATCCAACCAAAAATGGACGATTCAGGGAATAATATGATTTCTGCTTTTTTTGCTTTGGCTTCTTTAATGGCAT
>JANMJN010000072.1:0-2304 GCA_031371355.1 Saprospiraceae bacterium | reverse complement strand
GCATTGGCTAAGTAGTTGACAATCAAGACGATGAGTAACGCTAGAACGTTGGTGATTTTCAATGTGGTTGTTTTCATAATTTCTTTGTTTAAAGTGTCAATAGGTATAGGAAACGGCAATTGAATAGGTTTTTGTTTTTTTGCAAGAAAACAAAAACCTATTCAATTGCCGTTTCCTATACCTTTATGGATTCAGACGACAAAATAAGTACTTTCAATTCTCTATTTCATACGGAACCATGTTTTTTTATCAAAACTATATACACAGCCCTTTGCAAGCCATCGAAGACGCTCGACTCGATGCACATCAAGTACGCCTTTTTATCAAACGCGACGATTTAATACACCCCTCCCCGAAAGAATCGGGATTTCGCACCTCAACAGTATCGGGCAATAAATTCCGCAAACTCAAGTACAATCTATTGGAAATGAAGCGATTAGGGGAACAAGGGTTGATGACTTTTGGCGGTGCATTTTCCAATCATATTCATGCCGTTGCTGCCGCAGGGCAATGGATGAATGTACCAACTGTCGGCGTTATCCGTGGCGAACACCCCTCAGTATTGAACGCTACTTTAGCGTTTGCAGAAAGTTGTGGTATGACGCTGCACTTTGTTTCACGTTCTGAATATCGCAATAAAGATTTGATTGTCAAAGACTTAGAAAACGACTTTCCCAATTATTATGTATTGCCCGAAGGCGGAACAAATGTTTTAGCGATGCAAGGTGCCGCTGAAATCGTTCCTGAAATCATCGAGCAATTAGGCACAACACCTGATTATATCTGCTTGGCTTGCGGCACAGGCGGCACGACGGCGGGCATTGTTTCAGCCGTCACTACCCTACCTAAACCAATCAATGTTATCGGTTTTGCAGCACTTAAAGGTGATTTTTTAGAAAATGATGTTTTAGAACTTTTAAAACTTGCCGAAAAAGATGATTATACTGAGGGGGTGCTAAATCTTAATCCTTTCGGAAAAGGAGAAGTTTTTGAACAACAAAAGCATTGGTCAATCAACAATGACTACCATTTTAACGGCTATGCCAAATGGACAAAACCTTTGATTGATTTTATCAATGATTTTAAACACCAACACGCCATCGCACTCGACCCTGTTTACACGGGCAAAATGCTTTATGGCGTATTTGATTTAATAGAGAAAGGCTTTTTTCCTAAAAACACAACGATTGTTGCCGTTCATACAGGCGGTATGCAAGGTATTGAGGGTTTTAATGCGCGATTTGGCAATCTGATAAATACAGATGAATCAAGAACCTAAAGCCTTTGCAACACTGGCTTTCATTTTAGCAAGTCCTATGGTACAGGCTTGCAAAGCGTCCATTTTCCAAACGTCATCATTGAAAATTTCTAATGAAAGGACGATTGGTGTGTTTTGAGCATGAAGTATTTGTAAAATCTGATTGATGGGCGCGACACCATCGCCAGGCATAATGCGCATGGCATCCGTCAACTTTGAGGTATCTTCTATGGCAGGATAATCATTCATATGACACATCTGAATTTTGTTGCCATTGACAAATTCCAACGCATTAATGGGCGAACCACCTCTGACCAAATGGTAAACATCAATTAAAATGATGGCTTCAGAATGCCCCGTTTGGGAAGCCACCAATAACGTTTCGCCAAAAAGATGCATGTTTTTTGAAAATCCCCACAACTCTAATTGTGGTAAAACACCCATTTCTTTGCCCAGTTCCAAGACTTTTTTATATCGTTCAGCCGCTTTGTAAAGGTTTAGACCTGGCTCGTTGGTGGCACCAAAAGGCGGCGCGGCTATGCGTTTGCACCCAATTTGAGCGAGCATATCCATTTCTCTCTTTATTTGTTCTAAAGCCGCATTTCTTTTTGTTTCATCCTCTACAACCCAAGCGGCAAAGCCAATCGAATCTTCTATCTGAATACCCAAATCTTCAGCCAATTTCCGAATTTCAGACAGTTTGCCACCTTCTTTGACGTAGGTTTCTAAGGTATTCATCCATATTTCTATGCCATCGAAACCGACTTTAGCAGCGGTTTTGATTTCACCGACCAATCCAAGATTCTGCTTTCGGATGGTGCTGGTATTTAAGCAAAAGCTAAAATGGCTTTTTTTCTTTTTCCCAGTTGATTGCTCTGCATTTACGTCTAAAACGTTCATGCCTGCCACCGTCAGTAATCCGTTTTTAATTAAGTCTCTTCTATTCATTTTTTAGATTTTGCTAAAGGTAATTCAAATTTCATCAACGCTGTATCAGTACTTTTCTTAGACTATAATTATCCACTTTTAGAAAATAAATACCTTCG
>JANMJN010000046.1:0-9605 GCA_031371355.1 Saprospiraceae bacterium | reverse complement strand
CTGCCATTGATGAGGCGTGGATTGATTTAAAGTCTTTTGAAGGACGGCAAGTGACCCTTGTATTATCAGATATGGCGGGCAAACCAGTGCAACAACAGGTCATTCAGACAACGACCTCAGCACCTTATCGCATAGATATTGCTCATTTGCCAACAGGTTTGTACCTCATCAAAGTACAAGCACAAGGCAGACGTGTGCTGATGAGAAAGATTCAAGTCAATAAATAAAGTCGAGTGAAGTTTGTGATGCCTAAAAAATAAGCGTTCATATATCTTCTACAAGTTAAAAGGGGTCTCTTTCGTTGGAAAGAGACCCCTCAGTATTTAAGGCAAACATGAATCAATTTGAACGTAATTTGATAAAAAATCGGAATACCTCTCTTTTTTCTTTGACCCTTGCCATCTATTTCAACTTCGCAAATTCACTTTCAAACAGTTCTTGAAGCTGCTCTGGCTTAAGGTTTTTGCCAATGATGACATTGTTTTTGTCCAAAACATACAGTTCTGGTGTGATGTCAACGAAATATTTTTCATGGAAACGGCTTTCAAGTTGAGGGTCGTACACATCCGTCCAATTAACACCATATTTTTTGCCGAAATTGAGCCATTCCTCACGATTTTTGGCATTGGCAACAAGGCTAAAAACTTCAACACCGCGCGATTTCCACTTGTCATAGACCCCCCTCAGTATCGGCGTCTCGTGTTGGCAATGTTCACAATCAGGGTTATAAATAAATACAATTTTGAATGTTGCTTTGAGGCTATAAAGTGTTTGGCGTTGGTTGTTTTTGTCCACGCCCCAAACGTCTTGACCGATTTTTCCTAACAAACTGGGCTGCATTTCGGCAGCTCGTTTGCGGGTGCTTTCGAGGTCTTCTTTAGAGACACCTTGAACCCTTTCGGGTGTAAAATACTTCAAAACGATGTGCGAATAAACGGCTTCCCCATCCATTATTTTAGCCATTCCTGGCTTATATTGTCCTGCAATCCATGTAGCGGCAGCATTGAATAAATCATTATTAGCCAATGTTTTATCTAATAAATAATCAGATGACGCTATGAGTGAGTCTTGATGTTGCACCGTGAACTCTTGAATATATCTTTTTAGTTTTGTAAAAAAAACAGGTGTACGCATCAAACGACCGTCAGTGAAATCAACGTCATTCCACCAATCTTTTCTGTAATTTTCCATGGTCGCTAAACTGTCAACTGAACCGTTTGGACGATAAACTAACCTGATTTTAGGGTTTTGCCCAGCGAGTTTAAACTTTGTAAAAAGAGCAGTTGTATGCTGTTGTTTGAGCCTTTGCAATTGTGCGTCGCGGTCGTCGAGTAGGGCTTGCATTTGCTTCGTTAGCTCTGCATACTGAGGGGTATTGGGTTGAATGCTGCGCAGTTGTTGATTGAGTGAATTGTACTTCGCCTCGAGTGCCGTTTGTGAACGAGCGTTGTCAAAAAGCAATTGATTTTCAGTAGAACCTTCGACAACCATGCCTAAAACAAGGTTTTCTTTTGACGTTTTGAGCGTAAAATCATTCTCACCGCCCGCAATGAAAAACTGAAAATTGTTTTTGTCGGGTGTCAATATATAATACAAACCTTCTTTGAAACCTTCCGCATTGACGAAAGAGACACGCCCATCGGCTGCCAATTTAGCCGTATCAGCGAGGTAGTTTTGGTCAAAAAGGCTGCCTAAAAGCTTGACAGTGCTCCCCTCAGTATAACCATTGATTTTAAAGTTAATTTTCGTCGTTTTTTGAGCCGAAAGGATGGATAGTGGTAAAAGAAATATGAGTAAAAATACTTTTGTTATGTTCATCAGATACAATCGTTATTTTATTAAAAAAGTTAGAATGATGTATTTCAGGTTGCAAAGCAACAGTAATTTGCCTACGAAAGCAATATAGCAAGGGTACATTTGGATAAAATTAACAATTTAATGCTAAATGGTGAATTAAAGATACATTTCTGCTTTAAAGTCTGCTCGTGCATAAGGTGTTTCACCTATTGGCACTTCAACAAAACCTAAAGATTTATAGATATTCAAAGCAGGTGTCAGACGTTGGTTCGACTCTAAAAACAAATAAGTGCAGCCTAAATTTCGAGCTTCGTCTATCACTTTACTAACCAGCTTTTTACCTGCACCTAAGCCTTGATACTGAGGGGATACGCCCATTTTTGCGAGTTCATATGATGTATCTGATACTTTTATCAAAGCACAAGTGCCTATGATGGCTTCGCCCAGTTTAGCAAAAAAGATTTTACCACCTTGGCTTAAAATATAGCCTTCTGGGTCATCTAATTGCTCTAAGTCGTGTGCTTCAAGGGTGAAATAGGTTGAAATCCACTCGACGTTTAGGCGTTTAAAATCCTCTTTATACTGAGGGGTGTAGTTGATGATTTCCATTTTCTGATTAATATTTTTTTTCAAACACGAATTTCACTAATTACACGAATTTTTATAACAATTATGATGGTTTTTGTTTTGTAAAATAAAAAAAGGTAACCTCATTCAAGACTGCCCACCCAGTGTTCCTGTTACCAAAAATGAATAAGTACTCATGGTGGTAATTTGAACACGAATTATTGAGTCTTTTCGACATGTAGGAATAGCAAGACTTGACCCACTGGTCAGAAATCTTTTTTCTGTCCACAAAATGAGATGTTTTAGGAACAAAAAAAATATTTCTTAGTGTGTTTTTTAAGTTTGGAAAGTCATTGATAATCAATTGATTCTAAACACAAAAACTAAATAAACCAGGATATCTTGGTCTTACGTTAATTTATGAATTATATGTTATTTGTCCGGAACAAAATGCTAAATATACTCGTATTGACGTTCTAAGTTATTCAAACCAATTTAATAAACTATATATATGCTATTTCTATGAAAATCAAATTAAGTCTTATTACATTAAGTCTCTTTTTCTGCTCATCATCCATAGCTGTTGCACAACAAAACTGGATGCAGTTGGCTGAAAAAACATCAAACTTCTACGAAATCAAAGCCGCTTTTTTACAAGAAAACAAAGTGCAGCTTAAAACCTACTATCAAAATCTCCGCAAAGGTGACACTCAGCCCCCAGACGAAACCTATCAAGCTGAACACGAAACGGAAGAGTATCAAAATATCATCCATTTCATGCGGATCGCCGAATGGGTCGAGCCGCGTGTGTCAGAAACCAACGGTGATATGGACGCACTCATTGAAAGTGACTACCGCTCTCGTTTGGCTCAAAAAAAAGACCTCAACCAACGTGCCGCTGCCAATTGGTCTGTCATTGGTCCTATCAATACAGACAATATGTACGGCAATGGGCGCGTAAACAGTATTAAAGTTGACCCTAATAATGCCAATATACTGTTCGCTTGTACCCCTGCGGGGCAGTTGTGGAAATCCACAAACAGTGGCAGCTCTTGGGCGGTTATCTCCGATGGTATTCCAGCTTCGGGGATTACAGATGTTGCGATTGATCCAACAAATAGCAATATACTCTATGCCATTACTGGCGATGCGGACAAAGCAATTTATCATCCTTCCTCTAAAGGATTGTATAAATCAACAAATGGCGGTGCATCTTGGACGAATACAGGGCTAACTTATACGATTAGCAACGGTGTCACTTTGACTGCTGTACGTGTTCATCCTACCAATACCAATATTGTCTTCGTTGCTGGTACGAATGGCATATGGCGGTCAACAAATAGTGGCGCATCTTTTACGCAGGTGAACACCACCAGTATCCGCGAATTGGTTTTCAATCCCGCCAATCCCTCGACTATTTTTGCAGGTTCAAAGAGTTCCGCCGTCTTGCTTCGCTCTCATGATTCTGGAGCGACTTGGACACAGATAACGGGCGGCTTGCCAACAAGTTCTGCGGCACGTCGTTTCTCCATTGATGTCTCTCCGGTAGACTCGCAATATGTGTATTTGATGGCGACCAATACCTCCGACAATATGGAAGGTTTTTATCGATCTACTGACGGGGGTACAAACTTTACGAAAATGTCCTCTTCACCTAATATTCCAAACGGTCAAGGTTGGTACAACCTCTGCGTTGCTGCTGACCCTTTAAAACGAGATTCTGTTTACGCCGGTGGATTAAGTATTTATCGTTCTATTGATGGGGGTGCTACGTGGGCGAATATCAGCATTCCGCACGTAGATGTCCACGACTTACAATTTAATGGTACCAACCTTTTAGCATCTTCCGATGGCGGTGTTTACAAATATTCAGGCACTTCTTGGTCAAATCTTTCCAGCAATTTAGCCATCGCTCAACCTTATGGCATTGGTTTATCGCCTACAAATGCCAATATGATTGTCAGCGGGCATCAAGACAATGGCACAAATTTGACCACAAACTTAACAAGTTGGAAGGCTGTTTCTGGTGGTGACGGGATGATTTCTTTTATTGACCGTACCAATAACAGTCGCGTTTATTGCACTTACCAAAACGGTGTTTTAAGACGTTCCACAAATGGGGGCAATAATTTTTCTGACATTCAAACCATTGCAGGCGGCTATTGGGTCACTCCTTTTATGCAAGACCCTATTGATGCCAATATTTTATATGCAGGAGGCGATCAACTGAATAAAAGTGTAGATGGTGGTACGACTTGGACCACCATTAGCCCTGCGAACGGACAAGTCCGGTGGATTGATGTCGCACGGACGGACAATCAAATCATTTACTACTGTACGTCTTCTAAAGTTTATAAAACAATAGATGGCGGTACAAATTGGACAGACGTATCTGGCACAGTGCCTACTACAACGCATCTACACGTCCACATTGACGTCAACAACCCCAATGCTGTCTATGTTACGCTTGCCTCTACAAGTACCAATCAAGTTTATTACACAAGCGATGGCGGTACGACTTGGACAAATATCAGTACAGGCTTACCAGCTGTACCAGCTAATACCATCACAACACAAATTGGACTTTCAGGTGCAGCATATTGTGGCACCGACTTAGGTGTATACTACAGAAATCCCTCTATATCAACCACTTGGCAATCCTATAACACAGGCTTACCGTCTGTACCTGTTCGTGATTTAGAAATTCAGTACTCAACGGGTAAAATACGTGCAGCCACTTTCGGGCGAAGCGTTTGGGAATCGCCTTTAGACCAAGTTGTTATTCCTGTTGAACTCGTGAACTTTCAAGGACAACTTTATCCTAATAAAAGTCAAAATGCAAAACCTGACGACCAAAATACTGAGGGGGGGATACTATTGACTTGGCAAACCGCAAGTGAACTACGCTTCAGTCATTTTGAAGTGGAACGCAGCATGGACAGTAAATCCTGGGCTAAATTGATAGATCAAACCGCCAGAGGGACAGCCAACGACTACCAAACAATAGATGATAAACCGGTCTATGGCATCAATTACTATCGTTTGAAAATGGTGGACAATGACGGCAGTTTTACTTACTCTAAAACCGTCGCCATTGAGTGGACAAAACCCAGTTCAAAACAGTGGACGGTGTTTCCAAACCCTGTCAAAAACAAACTTTACTTAACCGGTAATGAAGATATTTCAGGTGAGAAGCCTGTACAGGTGTTAGACATAACAGGTAAGGTTGTTTTAAAAACAACCATCAACCAAATCCGCAATGGCTTGTCTGTCAATAACTTATCCAATGGTTCTTATATCCTTGACATCAAGGACAAACAAGAGAACGAACGCAAATCATTTGTGATAGAGCGTTAAGCGATAAAATACATTAAACATACTGAGGGGGGCACTTTTGCAAAAAAAAGTGCCCCCCTCAGTATGTTTAGTTGTTTCGGCTATTCCATTATCAACGCAGCAAGGTCACAAACCCTTTTAAACCAACACTTTGTTGTCGTGGGTTTTCATAAAACACTTCATATAGATAAACGCCTTGTGGTGAGGGTTGACCATTATTGTTTTTCAAACCATTCCATCCCTTATACGGGTCATTGGATGTGAAAATGATTTCACCCCAACGGTTGACGATACGAAACTCAAATTTCTTCATACCCTCAGTAACACCCGTTCCTCTAAACTCATCGTTATTTGTATCATCATTTGGTGTAAAAGCATTAGGCATAAAGTAAGTGACCAAAGGCTCAACGTCAATCAGCTTTGTGATGGAGTCCACGCACCCCTCAGTATTGCGCGCCTTGAGCGTCACAAAATGAAAACCCGTATCCTTGAAGGTGTAAAAAGGGTTTTGTTTAAGCGAAATGCCTCTATAATTCACAAACCACTCCCAATTGACGGCATTGATGGATTTATCTTTGAAAAAAACTGTCGGTGTCACACTCGACACTTTCTGTGGGGTATATTCAAAATTAGCTTCAGGAGATGGTTTTATCTTAATCCAATTGCTAAAAAAGGCATCTTTCTTACAGCCCAAAGGCGAAACGATGTTCAATTTGACGGAATACGTACCACCTTTCTCATAAATATGTGTCGGACTGATGGCACTGCCCGTCTTGCCATCTCCGAAATCCCATTTGATATTGTAAGTCGTATCCAGCGGAAAGGATTTATTGTCAAAAAACACTTTCGCAGGGGCGCAACCTATAAAAGTATTGGGTTCAACGATGATAATAGCGGGTGCGGGCTGCCACGCCACCGTTTTTGTCGTCTTACCCACACAGTTGTAAATATCTTTGACAGCAAAGATCACATTTCTAACACCCGGGCTTTTATATTGATGACTTGTCTTTATCGTATCATAAGTTGTCGTTCCATCATTATAATCCCAAGTAATTTGTTTTGTTGCTAATGCAGATGTATAAACACCAGAAAAAACAACAGGACCTGGCACACAAGTATCATATTTAGCCGTAAAATCAGTCTTTATCCTACCACCAATTTTAACCGTCAAAATAGCAGAATCGCTGCATTGAGACCCTTCATTAAGGAATAGTTTTCCTTGATAAACCCCTGTATCGCGGAACTGAATAGAAGGATTCCAGTCCGATATAAGCTTTTTCTGACCTTTAATGTCGAACTCCCAATAAAAACTTTTGATTTGAGACCGTTCGTAACTCTTATTATTGATGTTTAAATCAACATTCTCACAACCATACAAAAAGAAATGTTTGCCTGATATGGAGTCAGCCGAAATGACAGCATCGACCGTCTTTTGACATTGAACCGCATTGAATTGAAAATCTCGAAACATACGACTCAACAAGACACCGTTTCGAAACTCCTCAACACAAACCGTTACAACATATTGGTTTATCAAATTCGGCGTACCCGTAATCAGTCCCGTATTTGGATTAATCCTTACTATAGGATCACCGCCCATGGGTTCAGATTCCGAATATTCAGGTTGTTTGTAACTGACGGGTGCATACGGCGGCGGGGGCGGCAATCGCCCTTGTGAACCCCCACCACCGCCTTGTGGCGAGGTGTAAGCCGTACAAAACCGATAGACCAATTGGTCGCCTTCCGCATCTTCAGCCGAATGATTGTATTTTAAAGGTTCATTGACACAAATAAAAATAGGCGGTAGGGTTTTGAAGAAAGGACTGCTGTTGCCCAAACGCTGCGCTTCAGGAGTAATTTCGATACTGTAAGTTGATCCCGCCGTACTGGGTGAATAAATATTGGCAATTGTCATATTACGACAGCACTTCTGATAGGAAATAATATAGCTATAGACGGTGTCAATCAAAGTGACATCCCATTCATACAAGGCTTCTTCAACAATAATATTAGAGGGTGGTATCAAACAAGGAATCTCATTAGGGTTTACTAATTGCCGCCTCAAAATCGGTACAGAGACCGCTTTCCCATCATTGTTGTTTCCAAATAAAAAATAGCCGTTATTAGTCTGCAAATAAATGCCCATGAGGGCAGGATCGTCAAAATCAGCCGTTGGACGTGCATTGTAAACGTCTTTATACATACGCATCGTGAAATGATAGTCAATTTTATTGCCCTGCCTTTTTAGGAATTTATAAGATATTTCACCTCCAACAATGTGGCTACCCCTCAGTATGGAAGGCATCAAAACGAGAAGGCAACAAAGCAAAATGCCATTTAGGTATTTGTTCACCATAATAAATGTCCATTTTAATGAAAACAAAAAGGTGTGTACTGCTCAATAAGATTTTGTGTTTTGAAATTTTATCAAAAGAATATACTTATGAACACGTATAAATATACGGAGAAGATGCTTTATAGGAAAGAAATAATTTCGTTTTGGTACTTTTTTTTGGCTAACAACAGGTATTGAAGGCTTTTTAGCCTTCAATACCTTCAAAATTTTTGTATGAGACTGTTTTATTCTATTCTTTTAAACAATGCTTTAAAGCAATTAGCAGACGTATCTCCTTCTTTCGCGGTGTAAAACTCTTCTAAAAAAGAACCAACACCCGACCAAACAGTTTGCATCATACCCTGATACCGTTCTTTCATTTCAGGCGTTGCGGCAGCTCTGAAACGAACAAAATCCTCCGTTTGCGCTGCCGCTACTGAGGGGGTACGCCAAGGACATGTAATGACGTTGAAGCCTTTCATAGCAAAATAAACTGCTGTCTGTATGTTTTTTTCGTAGTGCCAATCACAAATCATCACGTCTTTTGTCAACATATCAATGGCGCGGTGCGTATTGTTGTAGCTGCCTTCCCACATACCAATGCCGGTTGTTTTACCATCCAACAAACGGTCGCCCCAAATCCATAACTGCCTGTTTTTCAATGCCAAATGGCTCTGAATCTTATTGGCTTCACCTGCAAACAACTCCGCTTTGTCTCTGCCACCACATCGTGGACATTTTTCGTCGCCGATGTAAAACACTTCATCCATGCCCGCATGAAACGCATCAGTTCCAAAGACATCGCAAATTTCGTCCACCAAATCAAAGACGATTTTATGCACCCCTTCGTGCAACGGACAATAACTTTTGCAATACAAACCATCGCTGTTGGGCCAGACATACTTTTCAGGCATTTTGACGTGCGGCGTTTCATCAAATTCAGGATACACCCTCAGCAAATTAGTTGTTCTGCTTGCCCAAGACTGATGCCCTAACAAATTGATTTGCGGTATCAACCGAATATTATGTGCCTGACAAGACTGAACGAGTTTCTGAACATCCTCTTTCGACAAAGCGTCGGTGTCCCGCAGTTCTGGATGCGTCTCATATTGATAGTTGAAATCAATACGTAGGATTAGGGTATTGACCCCACGCATTGCCAATTCCTCGTTGATGAACCGAACAAATGTATCCACTTGTCCTACGTGCGGTGCACCGATGCAAAAGCCACGCACAGGCATTGAACTGTCTGTTTTTGTTTGAGCGAAAAGGGTGTTTCCTAATAGTAAGTAGATGAAAGTAATGCGGCGAATGTGTTGAGTGTACATCGTATGTTTTTTTTATGTAAAAGGTAGAAACGTTTAAACTGAACACAGAATTACAAAATCATAAAGATTTCGTCATTCTAAATGACAAAAAATACTGAGGTGTGTCAATTTTCATTAAGTCGTGTCAATAAATCTCAAAAAGTCGTGTCACGTAAATTTAGTGTTTCATTAACACTCTATCTTTTACCCAATTATTGAATTGGTGTATATCGCCATCAAGTTCATTGAAATTCAATTTTATA
>JANMJN010000450.1:0-5022 GCA_031371355.1 Saprospiraceae bacterium | reverse complement strand
TATTCGTTTGACATTACACCAACATTCTTGGCGTTTGCAAAAAGGGCTTTGTGCCTATTGCGAACAGGAAATTCCAGAAAAAACAAAGCCCGAAGAAGAACTGAAATCTCACCTTGAACATATTCGTTCCAAAACAACTTTCCCTCATTTGACATATACTTTCGAAAACATTATTGTTTCTTGCGAAGGCTTTGATTTGACGACAATAGCTGACCATAAACGAGAATTTTGTGGACATATCAAAGACGACAAACGCAGAGGAAATGAATACGACGATGCTCTTTTTCTAAATCCAACTGAAATATCCGATATTGAAAGCTATTTTTACTACGGTAGCGAAGGGCAAATCGAGCCACATCCTTCAAAAACAGTTGATGAACAAAATCGAGCAGCTTATATGATTCGGGTTTTAGGTTTAGACCATTCTGTTTTAGTGGATATGCGGAAAAACCAATATGATTTGTGGCTTGAAAAAAAATTTGAATGGTCTGACGAACAATTGGCTGTTGAATTGAATGAAAACTTACCTTTACTACCTTCTTTTTTCAGTTTGTTGAAACAGAAAATCCTTTGAAACTCTTTCGATATGACAACCACCGACTTTCAAGAAATAGCACCGACGCTGCCGATACAAGCCGGTATCTACAAATTCATAGACCCAAAAGGCGTGATTTTGTATGTTGGGAAAGCTAAAAACATTAGAAATCGCTTATCGAACTACTTCGGTGAGCGAAAAGACAGGCAAATCAAGACCAAAGCCCTTGTGCGGTTGGCGCATCACATCGAGTTTACGATTGTGGGCAGCGAGCAAGATGCCTTGCTTTTGGAATGTGCACTCATCAAAGAGCATCAGCCACGTTATAATGTCATGCTGAAAGATGGCAAGTCCTATCCTTATATATGTATCAAAATGGAACGTTTTCCGCGTGTTTTCGTAACGCGGCGGGTCGTGCGCGATGGGTCTTTGTATTTTGGACCTTATACTTCAGGCTACCGCGTTCAGCAGTTGATGGATTTGATAAAACAGCTTTTCCAGTTGCGGACGTGTACTTTGAACTTGCATCAAGACCTGATTGACAAGGGAAAATTCAAAGTCTGTTTGGAATATCACATCAAAAATTGTGCTGCGCCTTGTGTGGGTTTTGAAAAAGAGGAAACGTATAATGAAAAAGTATCTCAAATTCGAAATATACTGAGGGGGCAGTTTGGCTCGGTTCGACAACATTTGAAACGAGAAATGTCTGCGTTGGCGGAAGCCTTAGAATTTGAAAAAGCACAAAATTTGAAGGAAAAACTGTCCGCTTTTGAAGATTATCAAGGCAAATCAACGATTGTTAGCTCAACAATTTCAGATGTGGACGTTTTTTCAATCGCCACAGATGAAAAAATGGCTTATGTCAATTACCTCAAAGTAGTGAACGGAGCGATTATCCACACCTATACTTTAGAGTTGACAAAAAACATGGATGAAGACGAGGATTCGATGTTGGCGTTTGCGATGCCCTATTTGCGGGATAAATTTTTGAGTGAGAACAAAGAAATTTTACTACCTTTTGAACTGAAATTTGCAGACCCCACAGTATCTGTCGTTGTACCAAAGATTGGTGACAAACGCAAATTGGTAGAACTATCGGAACAAAATGCCCGTTTTGCGGTTTTGCAACGGCAAAAACAAGAGATTTTGAGGGCGCAAAAACAGACTTCGGCAGAAAGGATTTTAAAAACATTGCAGTCCGATTTACAGATGGAAGACGTTCCTTTTCACATCGAATGTTTTGATAACTCGAATTTGGGTGGTACAAACCCCGTTGCGGCTTGTGTTGTTTTCAAAAATGCCAAGCCGTCGAAAAAGGATTATCGGCATTATAATATCAAAACGGTTGAAGGACCCAATGACTTTGCTTCGATGGAAGAAGTCGTTTATCGGCGCTACAAACGGCTGTTGAGTGAAGGCGAATCGTTGCCGCAACTCGTTATTATTGATGGCGGCAAAGGGCAGTTGTCTTCTGCCATGAAAAGTTTGAAAGCGTTAGGTATTGAAAATCAAATGGTTGTGGTGGGTATTGCCAAACAATTGGAAGAAATATTTTTTCCAAACGATCCGATTCCATTGTATATTGACAAAAAATCGGAATCGCTTAAACTCATTCAACAAGCCCGAAATGAGGCGCATCGTTTTGGTATCACCTTTCATCGCAATCAAAGGTCAAAGGATTTTATACAAACTGAATTGACCGGTATTGAAGGCATCGGAGAAGTAACCGCTGAAAAATTGCTCACGACTTTTGGCTCAGTCAAACGCATCAGAGAGGCAACGGCAGAGGAATTGGAGTTGGTCATTGGTAAAAAAGCCACGAAGCAGGTTGTGAAGCATTTGATTCGGTACAAGGAGGAAGTAGATGAAAATGTGGATGCAGTACCCCCTCAGTAATTTAAACATTTTTGTCATTCTGAACGAAGTGAAAGAACGACAAAAAATAACATAAATACTTGATTATCAATGAAAAAACATTTATTTGTTTTACTAATTCTATTTTCTTTTTTGGGAAACACAAATGCTCAAGAAGGCATTTTTGCCATCGCACGTTATGACTCAACGGGACCCTCAAAGTTACGATTTGATGATTCGTTGACAGAATTTTCAGGTGGTTTTGATGCGTTTCGCAATGTGTTTTTGAAGCAATTTAAGCTACCGGTGAAGGCATTACGGGTTGAAAAAGCACCCGACGGCATGGTGGGTTTTACGGTCAATTTGGTTGGAAAAATAGTCGACATTCAAATTATTGACTCCGTTATGCCTGAAATTGATGCCGAAGTGGTGCGTGTGTTGCGTGACATATCTGAATTTCATCCACAATCCAAGCCTTTGAAATTTGCCATTCAGTACAATATGTATCCCGATTGGTTTCGGGATTATGTTTTAGAAAAAGAGCAAACAGAAAAGTACAGAATAGAAGCGGCGAGAACCGACAGTTTGCTAAAAAGTAAAAAGGTATCAGAGTTGGAAAAATATGTGGACAACAGCAAAATCTATGCTTCTGGCGATATTTGGGCGGGTTTTTCAGCGATGAATGACCCCCTCAGTAAATCAGTCAAATCGTCTTGGGCTTTGGGTGGTGACTTAAATTTTTACAAGAGAAATTGGTTTGTTGGCGGCAATATACAGTTCAGAAGGACGCATATCGAGCAGGATTTTGAATATAAAGATTCTTTTTGGGCAAAAGATACAACGACAACCCTGTTCAGCATTGGTCTAACAGGTGGTTACAAAATGATTGAGGAAGAGCGTTTGGCGTTTACACCTTTTGTTAGCATTGGATTAGGCATTTTATCTTTGCCCTCGACAGAGGATGTTACGTCGCCCGAAGGGTCGAGTATCGCCAGTTTTGCACCGACCATAGGTTGTTTTGTGGATTATAAATATAAAGTGAAAGCGAAACGTTTTTGGAATGAATCGAAGCTGAATACGTCAACAATTCGAGTGCGTTTGGCAGTTAGCCCGATGAATTTCAAGGAAGGACGCCGCGGCAATGTGGTTGATTTGGGCATCGGTTTAGGGTTTTGGCAGCAGTTATTGAAGATGGAATAATGGATAATTATCCATTATCCATTATCCATTATCCATTAAAAATTATCCATTACAAAATATCGCTATCTTCTTCTTGAAGTTTTTCTTGAAAATGTCCTTTGTTTTGTAGGCTCGCTTGGAGGAAATAGCCTACGAGCAAGCCGATGCCGCCGCAAATACAAACCAAACCCGCAACGATACCGCCTCTATCCAAAAAGTCAAATGAGCGAAGGACATTACCGACAAACAAGCCGAGACCAACGCCGATAATGGCACAGGCGATGCGTAAATAACGCAAAGGGTCTCGTTCTCTTCGCCTTAATGACTTAAAATTGTTCGATAAATCGGCGGGGTTCATGCCGCGTTCAATCATCGCCATACGCTCCATGTTATGGTAGCGGCGTAAAAAAATTATCATCGTAAATGCGCCAATCGTCCCAATTATCGGGATGGCAAGGGCAAGGATTTCTGGTCTCATTATTATTATTTTTTTTTGTTATAAAATTTTGTTTTCTAAATATTCGGTTCCGAACCGTTATTTGTGGATATGACAAGCAACTACTGAAGGAGGTTACACTTATGTTTTAATAAAAAAATCGAAATTTAAGATAGACATTTGCCCCCTCAGTATTTTTGTGTTTTTGTCTTAAAAATCAGTTCAAAATCATACACTATATGATGCCTATTTCTTGGTTGAATCCTTTATTGCTTGATTTCCCCGACCCTGAAAGGGTGGATTCTGATGGTATTATTGCCATAGGCGGCGATATGACACCCGAAAGGTTACTGGAGGCTTACAAAAACGGTATTTTCCCTTGGTACGATATCGGTTCTGAACCTATTCTGTGGTGGTCGCCCGACCCACGCATGGTGCTTTTCCCAGATGAGTTGAAGGTGGCTAAAAGTATGCGTCCGTTGTTTAATCAAAAAAAATTTAGGGTAACATACAATCAGCATTTTGAAAAAATCATGCGTAACTGTATGAATACCAATAGGGACGGTCAAATGGGTTCTTGGATAAATGAGGAAATGATAACGGCTTATACAGTCTTACATCGTTGGGGTTTTGCCCATTCCGTTGAGGTTTGGGAGGGTGATGATTTGGTCGGTGGTTTGTATGGCGTTTCATGGGGGCGTGTGTTTTTCGGCGAAAGTATGTTTGCTTACAAGTCAAACGCTTCTAAGTTTGGGTTTATTTCTTTTGTTCAAAAACTCAAAGCCTTGGGGTTTCAACTCATTGATTGCCAACAAGAAACGGTACATTTGACAAGTTTAGGCGGAAAGGTTATACCGCGTTCTGATTTTTTAAAAATCATTAAAGCCAATAAAGATGAAGCGCATTTGCTTAAAGATATGGATTTAAATTCTATGATTTTATAAAAAATGTATTGTTATTGACCCATTTTACAACATAATTACCCCCCTCAGTATTTTGCCATTTGAAAAGTAAAAAC
>JANMJN010000018.1:0-3858 GCA_031371355.1 Saprospiraceae bacterium | reverse complement strand
CGCCAAACAGCTTTCACCAATATTGGCTCTTCTTATTTTGATACAATCAGCCGTCGTATTTTTTATTCTGCACAAGGCGGCTCTAATGCTTGGAATCCTGCAAAATACCTCAATATATGGGTCTGTGCTTTCAGCAATGGCTTTCTTGGAGTCGCTTCATCTCCTTCAAAAGCCTTGATTCGACCCAAAGAAGATGGTATTGTCATTGATTATCGAGCATTTGGTACCGTCGGCAGTTTGAGAGATGGTCGTCAAAACGGACGGATTGCCGTGCATGAAATCGGTCATTATTTCAATCTTTTGCATATTTGGGGCAGCGACACAACTTGTGTTGACGACGATGATGTCGAAGATACGCCACGACAAGCAGGTCCACACGATGGTTGTCCAACTGATTTATTGAAATCGTGTAGCAATTCCTTGGATTATTTCCGCAATTATATGGACTACACAAACGATGATTGTATGTCTTTTTTTACGAATGGACAAAAAACACGGATGTGGGCAGCTTTGACTGGCTTTCGTTCAGGGCTGATGAATAATAATGTCTGCGACCCTGTCGCTGTTAAAGATATTAAGAAACCTACTTTTGAAGTTTATCCGAATCCGGCAAAAGCCGTTCTGAGTATTGCCATCAAAACTTGGAATAGTAACAGTTCAAAAAAACTAAAGCTCTTTGATGCACTGGGGCGAGTTGTGTCTGAAAAGACGATTTATACTGAGGGGGTCACTGATTTGCCAATTGAGGAACTGGAAAATGGTCTTTATTTCATTTCTTTAATTATTGACAATCAACATTTTACAAAGAAAGTTATCATACAAAATTGATCTAATTACTCGCCAAACTGCTGATACATTTCATCAATTTGCTTTTTATAAGCCACATACTGAGGGGTCGTAATTTTGAAACGAATGCTCTCTAAAAACTGATCGAGCTTGGTATATTCCGAATCGGTCAACACATTGTCCTCCATAAAAGCATCTAACAACTTCAAAAAACTTTCATTGATTTCACGAGCGATTGAGATGATACGCACCTTGTCTTCTAAAAAGCCATAAAAAAATGAGGCTTCGCTGTAATTAACTTTTTGGCTTAAAACGAGTTCATCAAATTCACGTTTCAAATCATTTATTTCAGCAACAAGTTGGTCATGTGGTTTTAAGTTTTGATGATAATCGTTCATTAAACCATAAATTTTGCTTGTAAAATCCTTGATATACTCATGCCGACGCCTAAAATACCACCATCCGAAAATCGCAGAAATAAGAGCAAATGAACCCGCAACGCCCAGTTCAGAGGCAAAACCCCAAGCCGTTAAGGTATTGACGGCACGCCAAACGGGGCTTGAATTTTCAACATCCCCTTCTTTGTTGATAGCGTAAAGAATGGGGTCAAAATCCTCTTTTCTCAATTCTCTTTGCGGATGAAATGCATTGACATGATTGATAAAAATGTTTTGTAATTGTTCAAAATTCTTGGGCAGAAACTGTTTGCGTACATCACTCCATTGCCCCAATTGGTGCCCCGATGAGTATTTTTGAGAAATAAACGCATTGGCTTTCGTGAAAAAATAGACAAAACGCTGCAAATTGGCGGTATCATTGAGCGCATTCAGTTGATTTTTGAGTTTATCCGTGTCTTTTTGTACACCGCCAAACTGAAGGGTCGCCAAATCTTTTTCAACTTCTTTTTTCTTTGTTTTTAAAGCTAAAACCAACTCAATAGCCGTCGGCGGCAAATTAACTTGACCACCAAAACGCTTAAAATGTTCGTTATTCATCTCTATTTTTTGTCCAATACCCGCATGAGTGACACATAACAGATAAAAATTGCTTGGAATAGTAATCGTATCATGTCCAAAAACAACTAAATAGGTCGGGTCATCGAGTTTTTGCCACAGCTCTGGTCCCAGAAGTGTTTCAGGGTTTATTTTATCAAAATTATCAATCAAACAAACAAATCGTTGCTTGGGATGCTGTTTACACCTATCCCAAAATTTGAGTAAATCGCCCTTGATAAAGGTCTTTTTATCATAATAACCAATATAACGATGGTGCAGATCGAGGTCGAACTGAGGGGCGCACAAAATTTCCATTTTCCGTTTTTCTTGTCCAATAGAAGTTTTTTTGTCTATATCATTTGCAATCATATTGGCGATACGGTCAACCAAAGTCGTGTTTCCCGCACCTGTTACGCCTGAAATAATAATGAATTTTTGGTCATAAATAAGATCAAAATAGGCTTTAAACTTCTCAAAAGCCATCGTCGGCAAGTAAGGTTTGGCTATCAAACCCATAATGATAGAGTCAGGAACAGAATCGTCGGCATGAAACCGATGATACAACAAACGCAGCGAATCAGGTGATTGACCAAGTGTCACAATGTTTTGACGCAACAAATCAGCCGTCTCCTGCCAAAGTGGGTCTTTTTCATTGCGAAAGCCCCGCCAAATCAGCCAAATACTGAGGGGGGTGATGATGGTCAAAAGAATGAGTCGTTGCAGATTATGTGTAGTCATCTCAATTTATATTACTTGAAAACCATGAATATAAGGGTCTTCATCATCAAAAATAATGTGATTGAACCCATGAATAATCGCCCAACCTTCAATGCTGGGCACTATCGCTTTATGACCATCGAGCATCGTTTCTTCTTCAATGCGACCAATAAATTTTGAACCAATGATGCTTTCGTGCACAAATTCATCCCCTTTTTTCAACTTACCTTGTGCATACCATTGCGCCATTCGTGCCGAAGTACCCGTACCGCAGGGCGAACGATCAATCGCTTTGTCGCCATAAAAAACGGCATTACGCGCCGTTGAAGTCGGGTCGAGTGTTTTACCCGTCCATTGCACATGGCTCATGCCGTTGATGGTTGGGTTTTCAGGATGCACAAACGTGTATTGTTCGTTCACTTTTTCCCTAATTTCACGACTCCAACTGATGAGTTGGTCAGCAGTATGATGTTCCATGCCTTTGAAATTAGCTTGAGGGTCAATAATACCATAAAAATTGCCACCGTAAGCCACATCTAAATGCAATGTACCCAAACCCGAACACGCCACTTCGACCCCCTCAGTATGCAGGTACGATTTGATGTTAGTAATCCTCACAGATTTTACCTTATTGCTTTCCATTTTATACACCGCTTTGACTACACCCGCAGGTACTTCGAGGTTCAAAACACCTTCCGTTTTAGGTGTTACCAAGCCTTGTTCAAGGGCAATTGTCACCGTTCCTATTGTGCCATGACCGCACATCGGCAAGCAGCCACTTGTTTCGATAAACAAAATGCCTATGTCATTTTGTGGGTCGCTCGGCGGATAGAGGATACTGCCGGACATCATGTCGTGCCCACGTGGTTCAAACATCAAACCCTTGCGTATCCAGTCGAATTCTTTTACAAAATGCTGCCGTTTCTCGCTCATATTTGCCCCCCTCAGTATCGGACCGCCGCCCGCCACTAAACGAACTGGATTGCCACAGGTGTGGGCATCTATGCAGAAGAATGATTTAATTGCCATAATTTTTGGTTCCTTTATTGTTGATAATGGACTAAATGTGAGGCAACGCAGGTCGCGTTTTCAAACCATTCTCAATAATCTGAACAATCTCCGCACGTTCAGCACCTTCTAAAATCAAGCGAGGCGCACGGACAATTTCGTTGCCAATGCCTGTATATTGCTCTGCTAACTTGATGTATTGTACCAATTTTGGATGAATATCCAATTCTAAAAGCGGTAAAAACCAACGATAAATCGCGGTAGCTTCTGCAATTCTGCCTTGTTTTACCAAATGATAAATAACCACCGTTTCCCTTGGAAAAGCACACACCAAACCCGCTACCAAGCCATC
>JANMJN010000444.1:0-1761 GCA_031371355.1 Saprospiraceae bacterium | reverse complement strand
CGCAATCACCATCGAGCCAATAACGGTATAGCCCAAAATATCATATCTTTCAAGCATCCCATTGGATTTTTGTACAACAATTAGCCCCGCCACAAACGAAGCCACGCCGCCCGAAATCTGTTGAATCGAGCTATTGACACTCATAAAAGCCCCTCTATCCTTTGCTTCTGGCACAGCCATGAGCAAAGCAGATGACGAAATCATACGCGATGAAATACCTGTAAACATCAAAACGCTCATCAATGTCACCAACCAAAGCGGTGTGATACCCATGTGTGTATAAATGCCAATAATGAGCATAGCCAACAACGAACCGATGAAAAATAGGTTGAATTTGCCAATTCTGTCGCTCATTTTGCCCAGAAAAGGACCTAAAACAATGGAAAACAGTCCTGTGATACCATACAAAATAGGTAGTTGTTCTAAAGTCAAACCCAAATTATTGGTGCTGAATGCACTGCCAAAAGGCATAAGCATAAAGCCGCCCGTTGCCAACAAAATAGTAGCGATGTAGGCACGTAGGTAAAAGGTATTTGACAGGGTATTTTTGAAATGTTGAATGGCATTGTGGCTGCTTTGCAGTGCCAAATGTTCTGTTATTGGCTTCATTTTCACAACAATCACGATACCCGCAAAGATGCCAACGACCACAATCATCCAAAATGACGCATGCCAATTGTAATGTGTGGCGAGCCATAGACCTATCGGCAAACCGAGAATTTGGCTTGCAGAAACAGACATTTGCACAAAACCCATGACCCGACCACGGACTGCTACCTTGAAAATATCTGAAATAATGGCAAAACTGACTGAACCAATCACACCGCCAAAAATGCCCGTAATGATGCGTGCAATGAGTAAAAACTGGTAATTTGTTGCCATCGCACATAGGGACGTGCCAAAAAGAAAGCCGATATAAAAGAACATGAGGAGTTTTTTGCGGTCAAACTTGTCGGCAAAACCCGCAGCAAGTAAGCCCGAAATGCCCGCACTGAAAGCATAAGCAGACACGACTGCACCGAATTGTGTGGTCGAGATGCCCAATGTCGGCATCAAAATCGCACCCAAAGGCGATAAAACCATAAAATCGAGAATGACCGTGAATTGGATAAACGCCAAAACTGCAATCATAAAAGTTTGGTAGGATGTGAAAATACGCTCTTGGGGTTGTTGTTCGGATGATGTCATATTTAAAATTGTATTGAGTTGTGAGTGGAGACCTCTTCAGTATTTTTAAAGTAGTCAAAAACCTTTATAATTTGGCAAAGATAAGCAAAATAGATACCCCCTCAGTCTCGACCGTATCGGGATTTACAATATTTTCTCTATTTTTGGTAAAAACAAGACCTATCTTTGTCGAATCCATAAACGACATTCATTTTAAAAATAGCGAAAAATAGCGTGAAAAATTACATATCCTGCTTTCTAACCATTATTCTACCGAGCTTTCTTTTCAGTCAAAACAAAAAAATTGACCGCCAAGCTGTTGTGCAACGGCATACGATTGTCGTCACTAAAGCCGATTCGTTGTCGTCACGGTTCTGGTTCTCGATCGACGACGTCGGCGCGTGTCACGCCCAGGCGGCGAGCGGCACGGCCATGACGCTGCCGACGATCGTCGAGTTGCAGCCGGTGCTCGGCACCCAGCTCGTCCCGCCGCTGCAATTGACCCGCAAGGAGCTGCAGGACGGATTCGACAAACGCTACGCGATCCGTGGCACCGCGCTCACCGGGCCGGGCATGTGCATGGCCTCACCGCTG
>JANMJN010001346.1:0-1565 GCA_031371355.1 Saprospiraceae bacterium | reverse complement strand
GATAAAGTTTAATCCATTGTTCAGCAATGTCTTTATCGTTGAATTTTTTGACAAATTCTGCCCCCCTCAGTATCATATTTTTGCGGAGATTTTCATCGTGCCAAACTCGGTTTATCGCCGCTGCCAATGCTTCAGTATCATATGGATTGATATAAATCGAATCAGGTCCTCCCGCTTCTTCAAAACACGAATCAATGCTCGAAATGACTGGTGTACCTGACCACAAAGCCTCGATGATTGGGATGCCAAAACCTTCAAAAAAAGAAGGTAAAACAAACAAACGCGCCAATTTGTAAATCGTCGGCAAATCCGTAAAATCTATTTTTGAAATAAAAACTACTCGTTTTTGCAAACCATTTTCAACAACATATTTTTTTACATTTTGAAAATAGGCACTACCATCACCAATAACGACAAGATTTATATCTTGTTGATTGTCAAGGATTTTTAAAGCTTTTACTAAACCCAAAAGGTTTTTACGTTCATTGACAGTGCCGACGTAAAGGATAAAATGGGGCGGCAAATTGTATTTTTTGGCAACATCATTATTTATACTGAGGGGTCTGTTTTTATAAAAAATAGGGTCGCAAGATTGGTAAATGACTTGAATTTTTGAAGGCACAACGTTGTAGAAATCTATAATATCTCGTTTGGTTTGCTCGCTGATAGCAACAACAATATCAGCTTGATGACAAGCTTTTTTAAACTTAAAAGAATAGATTTTTCTATCAATAAATGGATAAAAAGACGGATAACGCTCGTGAATGAGGTCGTGAATAGTGACCACAGTTTGTACATTTTTAGGCATACTGAGGGGTAGTTCATGCGACAAACCATGAAATATTTGAACGCCCGATTTTTTAATATCTTGATCTATAGTGTATGAACGCCACAACGCGGGTAATTTTTTTCCAAGACGACCTTTGGGTAAATGCACAGTTACTGAGGGGTGTGTTGTCACCTTGGTCACGCGTGGAATGTCGTTCAATTTAGGCGTAAAAAGATGGTATTCATTTTCTGGAAAATGAGTTGTTAATGTCTCAATCAAGGTGCGGCTGTAATTGCCTAAGCCTGTAAAATTTTGGAATGCTCGTTTTGCATCATAACCGATTTTCATAAGACAAAATTAGCGATTCTTTGCTTAGGTTTTGAAATCAAACATGGATTAATCCATTATGCATACTGTTTTATCTAAAAAAGAACCTCATTCATCATAGGGGTTGCGTTATTTGCATGGAAGATGAATAAAATAATTAAAAATATCAAGCGACTTTTGACGCGACGTGTCATTTACCACGCCGCTTTTTGGTTCGTTTTGCTTTGCGTTTTGACGTTGAGCGAAATGCGGGGCGGTGATGCCAGTTTTACTCATTTTTTTTCAAATGAATTGGTCAATGTCTTATTTTATGCTGCAATATATTATGCCAATAGCGAATTTTTGATTCCTAAATATTTGAAACCGAATAAGTTGTGGTCTTATCTTATCGGTCTAGTAGGCATAGCTTTGGTATTGACACCTATTAAGATTTTTATTCTATTTAAAAAATTCGCTAATTTCCCAAACG
>JANMJN010001308.1:0-5244 GCA_031371355.1 Saprospiraceae bacterium | reverse complement strand
TACACCCATAACCCCAAATAACTCCCAGCAATGATACCCAGTTGTTTAGTTTTCAAAACTTGGATACAGTTGGCTGTTCGATGGTTTTCAAATATGTTATGAACTGGATTATAATATTTTATATCAAATGTTTTTGGATTGAGGCGGCTGATGCCTTCCTTATGACCTATCCAAATATTGCCATCTTTGTCTAATTCCAATGCGTTTATAGGAGCAAAGACATCTTTGCCATCTTTTTTGCCCATTGATATAAAATGGATAAAATGCTGACCATCAAATCGAGACACCCCCTTTGATGATCCTATCCATAAAAAACCATCATTATCACGCAATGTGCTTTTTATATCCTCCGAAAGCAAACCCTGTTTGTTACTAAAATGCTGAAAATGCGCTAATTTTTCAATGTGTTGAGGATAAATTGCACAAAAGGAAAACAGAAAAAATAAAGTGTGTAGTAATTTATTCATAAGTAAAAGGTATTTGGGCTAGAATAAACATAATAGTGTCCAAAAATACGACTAAAGACCAATTTTTACAACAATTTTATTAACCATAATTTTGACCTATCTTTAGTTTCTTTTAAAAAAACATTAATTAATTCTTAAAACAAAATGAAAATCATGTCAAAATCAGCCAAATCCATTCAGTATTTCAGCTACTATGTTTTGTTAGTAGGTTTACAACTCTCTTTCATTCCCAATTTCTTTTTAAAAACCATTCAACAATCCGAAACGTCTGAGCCATGGATTCGAGTTGCTGGTATCCTTGCGCTGGCATTAGCTTTTTATTATCATCAAACAGCCGCGAAAGAACTGACCGAGTTTTTTAAATTAACCGTTTACACCCGCGTATTTTTCTTTGTGGCTATGACCGCTTTGGTTATTTTACAATTCGCACCACCTATTTTTATAGGATTGGGTTTAGTGGATTTATTAGCCGCTTTATGGACACGGCAAGCCTTGAAAAGTGAAGGACATTTAAAATAAAACAAACACGACAAATGAAAAACGTATTAATCATCGGCGGTACAGGCACGTTGGGCAAAGAGTTATGCCACCAACTTAACGCCGAAGGCAACTATAAAACAACGGTTTTGACCCGAAATATTGAGAAAAATGCCCAAAATACTGAGGGGGGGGTCCAATACATCAAAGGGGATTTGACGGATGTAGCTTCCTTGCAATTGGCTTGTAAAGGTATGGATATTGTCATCGCGGCGGCTCATTCATTGCTCGGAAAGGGCAAATACAGTTCCGAAAAAGTAGATGACAAAGGGCATCGAGACTTGATAGATGCGGCATATGCGGCAGGTGTTCAACATTTTATCTACACCTCTGTCATTGGTGCTTCATTGGATTCACCGATAGATTTTTGGCGGACAAAGGCGACGGTTGAAGATTATCTCAAACAGTCGGGTTTGAACTACACGATACTGAGGGGGTCGGCTTTTATGGAGTTTCATGTCCACGAAATGATTGGTAAATCCATCTTAGCAAAAGGAAAAGCAACTATTTTCGGAAAAGGTGAAAACCCGACCAATTTTGTTTCCGTTAGAGATGTGGCACAATATGCCGTTTTGGGTTTAAAAAATGAGGGATTACGCAACAAAACGCTTGAAATTGGTGGTTTAGACAATTTAAGCCGCAATGAAATCGCTGAATTATATGGTGAATTGGTGGATAAAACAGTAAAAATAAGCCATATACCGCGAGGTGTATTGCGTGTTTTTGCAACGATTTTAAAACCTTTTCACGCGGGCATCAGTCGTGTTATGGCAGTTTCTGAATATTTTGACCGTTCAGATATGTCGTTTGATATGCGCCCTGTTTTGGATAAATATCCAATTCATCCTTTGCGATTGCGGGATTTTATTGAAGAGAAGGTGGCGGAAAAGGATTAATTTTATTATTCAAATTCAACACACGATTTTAATTTTTTTCTAAAAAACAGTGTTCTGCGGTGCAAAATACTGAGGGGGTGGTTTATGCCCTAAAAATTGTTTAATTCTTATTTTATCACTCTAAAAAAACGATTAAAAATGAAAAACATCATTTCTCAAAAGAAGACTTTGGCTTTATTCATAAGCCTCGTTTTGTTTACAATCAGTTGTAAAAAAGAACAAACCGTGGACAATACGCCTAAATTGGAAGCAGACAATGCTAAAATCACGGGCGATATGACCTATCAACAAAAAGCCTTCAAAGTCTTGACGGCAAGCCCAAGCGGTCAACCACAAACTGCCGAAATCACGATGGAAGGTACAGGAACGCTCAATCTCATCGGTAAAATCACGATGAACAGCACTTTTATTTTTGATTTTACGAAAGGGGAAGGCAAAGATTTTATCTCCATTTACACAGATACCAACGGTAATACGCTCAAAATGGGTGGTACATCAAAAACTGCAACAGGCAAAGAATGGGCGGTTTATATCACTGAAAATGCTGTGTCAGGCACAGGTCGTTTTGCAAAAATCACAACGACAAGCGGAGGTACTTCGGGTGCGACAATGAAAAACGATGGTACAGGTACTGGACGTATTGAGTGGACGATGACATTTTGACATCCGCTTTGTTAATCCCCAAAAAACCAATGAAAACTTAATTTTCTAACCCATTTCTTTTACTTTTTTAATCAAAAATTCAATAAAATGAAAAATTCAATTATCACATTCCTCTTTTCAGTTATCAGTTTTTGCTGTTTGGCACAGCCTACTTTTACAGAAAAAACATTGCAAGACATTAATCAACGTGTTGTTGCAGACTATTCAAAGTATGCCAATGATGGAATATCGCTTGACTACACCTTCACAAATGGTAATGGAACCATTTATACATCTGACCAAATGAAAACACTTCCTATTAAAGTGACCGAATGGAATCTGTCTGACATAAAAATAAAACAGATTGGTATGATGACTGTTATAACGGGCATTAATAAGCATAAGATTTTAGATATTAAAAGCAATACCGTTTCGTCCTACAATATGCGGTTTACTTATACTTTCGAGTATAAAGGTGGTAAATGGCTTTGGCTAACGGCACAGCATACAGATATTCAAGATAAAGAGGAAAAACCCGAAGAAATAGTCAAACAATGGATTGCCGAATACAATAAAGACACCAAGGCTTTTTTCATGGATAAATGTACAGAGGATTTTATAGCCAGTAATACAAATAATGGGGGTAAATTTTTCGGTAAAGAATTCGTGAAAGGACTGAAAGAAGGTCAACCTGCCGATGCCGAGATTTCAGATATGAAATCCTTTAAAAGCGGTGATTTAGCCGTTGTTATGGGCATTATGACTTGGCATCACAAGCAAGCCGATGGTTCTGATAAGCCCGATAAAACAATTTCAACATTTGTTATGCAGAAAAAAAGTGGTAAATGGATGTATGCGGGTTATCATTCTTCGGCTCTGAAAGAGTGAAATGTACCCCTCAGTATTACTCACATTTGTTAACCCTGATTTTATTTGTTTTTACCCCATTTTATCTTAAAAATTCAATTTATGAACTCTAAAACAGCAATTGATTATGAAAAAATACACAATATTATTTCAGATTTGGATTCTGTATTTTCCGATATTGAATCTCCACGCTCAATGTGATATAACAACGAGCTGTTCTACCTGCCCGTCTAGTTCTACCATTACTCCAGAAACTTGTGCTGGGGCTTGCAACGGTAACATAGTAGTTTCTATCTCAAGTGGTTGGTACAATATCTATCCAACTATTTCCTATGCGAGCAACAATTCTTCACCAACGATAGTAGGCTCAGGTTCACCATTTCCCACAACATGGACGATGTCCAATCTATGTGCGGGTACTTATTGCATTGTTTTGAGTAATTCATGTTGGAATTTTTCGGTATGCCCAATGATAACTGCTGTTGTTGGACAAGGACCGAGATGTTCTACAAGAAGTGGTGATATAAACGACCCAACCACATGGAACAACCAACAGCCAACGACTACCGATAAAGTAAAGGTACAGTCACCACATGTCGTTACGTTAAACAATTCTTCATCTTCGGTAGGTTCGATTTCCGTAGGTGGCGGAGGGTCATTAGGAGGCAGGGGTTCTATCAACACTTTTCTTGGCATTGCAACACGCAATGAGGGAAGTATTTCGCCCGGAGCTTCGCCCGGACGTTTGCAAATTAATAGCGATTTTGAAACAACAGGCGATATTAATATCGAAATTGGCGGTACAACAGTAGAAACAGAATATGACCAACTCGTTATTGGCGGCGCAGCGACCCTCAACGGCACGCTGAATGTCAGTCTTTACGACAACGGTAGTGGCGTTTTTATACCTGAAGTGGGTCAATCGTTTACTATTTTCGATGCTATTTCATTGACAGGTACTTTTAATACTGTCAATTTGCCCAGCCTGCCATCAGGTCGAACATGGACAACACTTTATAATCCAACGGAAGGGACGGTGACATTGACGGTCAATGCTGTTTTGCCAGTTGAGTTACTTAGCTTCAAAGCAACGCCTAAAAACCAAATGATTCAACTCGATTGGCAAACAGCATTAGAACAAAATGCAGATTTATTTGACATTGAACGCAGTGCAGATGGTCAAAAGTTTGAAAAAATAGCTTCTGTCAAAGCCGTAAATAAAGCGAATATCTACAATTTTGTGGACGAACACCCCCTCAGTAATTTGAGTTATTATCGGCTTAAACAGATGGATACTAATCACAAATTCACCTATTCAAATACGATAAGCGTTGTATTCAGTAAAACAAAAACGCTGAAAGTTTATCCCAATCCAAGCACCAATGATTTTACAATTGAATTGCCTTTAGCAGAAAAAAAACTATCCATTGCCGTTTTTGATGCCACAGGAAAATTGGTTTTTAAAGAAAATACTGAGGGGGGGCGATTTTTGAAAATCGCTACAAACAATTGGCTTTCAGGCATTTATATTCTAAAGATAAATAATCAAAATAATTGTTGGACAGAGAGATTGACGAAATTTTAGAACCCTTAACGCTTCTTAGTCAAAACGAAAAAAGCCTTGCAAACGTCCGATGCAAGGCTTTTTTTATTCTAATCAAACCATGTTACCCATAAATCTCCTGAATCACCCTTTCGTATTTCTCCATAATAACCCGCCGCTTCAACTTCATCGTCGGTGTCAACTCGCCAGGCGTGCCATCGGGCTTGACAGGCTCCCAGTTGTCGGAGACGAGCCGAAATTCTTTGATTTGTTCAACTTTCGCAAAAGCAGG
>JANMJN010001301.1:0-2436 GCA_031371355.1 Saprospiraceae bacterium | reverse complement strand
CCATTGGCTTGCGTTTGCGGTTTATGCCGATCAATAGCGTACCAGAATTGACTTTGCAAGCGACCTATCAACAACCCGTAGCACGTTTTGCTGCTGAACGTTATGCTTTTGGTTCACAGCGGACTCAATTAGGTTTAACCGCCACTTATTTCATACAGTCTGGTGAAAATATCTATTATTTTTTTCAAGTAGATTGGGCGACGTTACTTAAAAGTGATGACAACCATTTCAATGGACATATACCCTCGCTGAGTACATTTGTGGTGATTCGAACATGGGAAGACCAATGGTTTATATACCCTGGACTAACATATAGTACAAGCCTTAGCGGTTCTTTTTATCGGCTACAGCAACAGCTATTTGGCAGTTTAGGCGTGTTTTATCAACCCAATCCCAAATTCAGTATTCTCTTAAATTGGCAAACACCTTTTGTTTTACAAAGCGGTAATAGATCCGTTGATTTTGTCAAAGAAAGCTATACGGGCTTTACTATAGGCATAAGGACACTGCTTGCGCCACGTTAAATAAACGAATATACATAAATGATTGCCATTAAAACTTCAACTCCGCCAAAATCCCCTCATCCACCAAATTCGGCAACGTCACCTTCAAATCCGAATTTTCAGCCATCGCTCGTTCTATTGCAGCGAT
This sequence comes from Saprospiraceae bacterium, assembly GCA_031371355.1. Lineage (GTDB taxonomy): Bacteria > Bacteroidota > Bacteroidia > Chitinophagales > Saprospiraceae > JAAFJT01. Next base: position 1,785 of record JANMJN010001301.1, on the reverse strand, counting down.
AGAACCTGCGTTGCGTGCCCATGAACGACGTGCAATACCGTTGTTGACATCCCAAAACAACATTTGGCGCAAACGTCTTTCAGCATCGGCAGAGCCGTCGAGTACGAGACCAAAACCGCCATTGATAACTTCGCCCCAACCCACGCCGCCCCCATTGTGCAGCGATACCCAAGTCGCCCCGCGAAAAGCATCGCCGACGAAATTATGCACCGCCATATCTGCCGTAAAACGTGAGCCATCATAGATATTCGACGTTTCCCGAAAGGGTGAATCTGAACCAGAAACATCGTGATGGTCGCGCCCCAAAACAATCGGGGCACTGATGTCGCCATTGGCAACAGCATCGTTGAAGGCTTGTGCAATGCAAATGCGCCCTGCGGCATCGGCATACAAAATGCGTGATTTTGAACCGACGATGGGAATATTGTTATCGGCTGTTTCAATCCATAAAAGATTGTCTGCCAATTGATTGCGAATATCGTCTGTTGCTTCTTCGAGGAGACCCCTCAGTATATCGGCAGCTATTTTGTCGGTTTTGTCCAAATCGGCTTTGTCGCCAGAGGTGCAAACCCAACGAAACGGACCGAAGCCATAATCAAAACACATCGGTCCCATGATGTCTTGCACATAGCTTGGATATTTGAAAATGCCTTCTTCTTTGTTTTCAAAAACATCGGCATCAGCTTCTCCAGCTTCTTTCAAAAAGGCATTGCCATAATCAAAAAAGTACATGCCATGAGCTGCCAAATGATTGATAGCTGCTACATGACGACGCAATGTTTTACGTACTTCGTCCATAAATGTGGGTTTGTCATTGACCAAAAGTTGTTTGGCTTCTTCAAAAGTGTAGCCAACGGGCGTGTAGCCGCAGTCGTCAATATTGTGCAGCGATGTTTGGTCACTGCCCAATTCTACATTTACCCCCTCAGTAACGAAGCGTTCCCACAAGTCCACGATGTTGCCATGATAGACCAATGCTACGCCTTTTTGTTCTTTTTTATAAAAAATAATTTGTTCAATTAAAGTGTCTAAATTATTGAAAACCAATTCTTTTTGAATGTAACCATCATTTAGGCGCTGTTGTATGGCATCATAATCCACTTCTGCCAAAACACCAACACAGCCGACAATGACCGCCGCCAAAGCCTGTGCGCCCGACATACCACCTAAGCCTGATGTGACAAAAAGTTTACCTTTCAAATCATCGTAGCCCTGCAATCGCCCTGCATTGAGTAAAGTCAACGTCGTGCCATGAACAATGCCTTGTGGACCGATATACATAAACGAACCGGCTGTCATTTGCCCATATTGCGTCACGCCGAGCGCATTGTAGCGATTCCAATCTTCTTTTTTTGAATAATTAGGAATCATCATGCCGTTTGTCACGACGACACGTGGTGCATCTTTATGACTTGGAAACAAGCCAAGCGGATGCCCTGAATACAATACAAGTGTTTGATTATCAGACATTTCTGATAGATATTGCATGACTAAAAGGTATTGCGCCCAATTTTGAAAAACTGCCCCATTGCCGCCATAGGTAATTAACTCGTGCGGATGCTTCGCTACGGAGGGGTCTAAATTGTTCTGAATCATGAGCATAATCGCCGCCGCGTGCTTGGATTTTGCGGGATACTCACTTATTGGACGGGCGTACATATCATATTTTGGACCGCCTTTGCGCCTTTGCGTTAAAAATCTTTTGCATGGCTGGATTCAATAGCGCGTGATCGTCTCATGCAAATTCAGCACCACACGCGCGAGGCTCGTCCACGCGGCGTGTTC
>JANMJN010001295.1:0-3636 GCA_031371355.1 Saprospiraceae bacterium | reverse complement strand
TACGATAAAAATATTGAAAATGTTGGCGATGCAGTCGTTATGGCGGGTTTGATTGACCCGCATGTGCATATCAACGAACCTGGGCGGACAGAGTGGGAGGGCTTTGATACGGCAAGTCGTGCGGCAGCGGCAGGTGGCGTGACAAGCATGATAGAAATGCCTTTGAATGCCTCTCCAGTCACGACAACAAAAGCGGCTTTTGACCTTAAAATACAAGCAACACAAGGCAAATTACACGTCAATTGTGGCTTTTATGGCGGTTTAGTCCCCAATAATTTTGATGATTTGGCTGATTTGATGCAGTCCGGTGTATTCGGTATCAAGTGCTTTTTGACGCATTCTGGCATTGATGAATTTCCGAATGTGACGGAAAAGGATTTGCGGAAAGCGATGAATTTAATAGCCGATTTTGGCTTGCCGATTTTGGCACATTGTGAAATAGATAGCCCACATACGAAACAGATTTTTTTTCAAAAACATCCCACAAATTACCTTGCTTACTTGCATTCACGCCCTAAAACGTGGGAAAATCGGGCGATTGAGCTGATGTTGCGCTTGTGCCAAGAGACACAATGCCGTACACATATTGTTCATTTATCTTCTGCCGATTTGATTTCAAAATTAAAAAATGCTAAAATACGGCTGCCTTTGACGGTTGAGACGACCCCTCAGTATTTGTACTTTGCCGCCGAAGATATTCCAGATGGACAGACCGTTTATAAGTGCGCCCCACCGATTAGGGAACGTGCGAATAACGAAAAATTGTGGGCAGCTTTGGCAGATGGCACACTTGATTTTGTTGGTTCAGACCATTCACCTGCGCCGCCGCATTTGAAGGAAATTGCTTCTGGCAATTTGGCGAAGGCGTGGGGTGGTATTGCGGGTTTGCAATTTTCGTTGCCTGTGGTTTGGACGGCAGCGCAACAGCATGGTTTGGGGATAACAGATATTGCGAAAATATTATCAGAGAATCCTGCACAATTCCTTGGTTTGAGCGAAAAAGGGCAGATAAAAGAAGGTTTTGATGCAGATTTAGTAGTTTGGCAGCCTGAAAAAACCTTTACGGTTGAAGAGAAAGATATACAACATCGGCATAAAATAACGCCTTATTTGGGCGAGATACTGAGGGGGGCTGTTTTGCAAACTTATGTGGCGGGGCACTTGGTTTTTGATAATGGTCTGTTTGTGAATTTACAAAAAGGTAGGTTATTGTTTTCTAACACATAGCCGCAAAGCGCACATAGTTTTTAGATTTTCCTTGAAAGCTAAAAAAACGCTCGTTATTGAATATTTTCCTATGTGTACTATCTGACTATGTGTTAGAAAACAAAAAAACATGTTATTATTTTCCAATTACTCATCTCATTTTGACAGCTTAACAAACGATTTATCGCCTAACCATTTTTCGTCGCCATAAAATTTTATTAAGAACATACCGTTGGCGAATTCTTCGAGATTGATTTGTTTTGAAAACACCCCCTCAGTATCGCGGGTCAAAATTTCAGTTGTTAGCAATTGACCCAAAGCGTTGTAAATCAATGCCTTAGTTGTCTTGAAAGACGCATCCTCATTCGTTAGGCGCATGTTTAACATGTCTGTTGTTGGGTTAGGGAAAACCTCTGTTTTGACAAAGGTATTTTCCTTTACAGCGTTCGGACGGCAAGTTGGACAAAGCGTAATATTGGCACAAGCCTTCGGATTGGTTACGGTTACGGTTTCACAAACCTTGTCGGCTGCCCCGCAAGCACTGTTTTGTTTTATCCATTTGAATAGAGATTCTAAGACAACGGTTTGCTCCGTATCCATGCCATGGTCTCCGCCTTTTATGGCAGTCAAATGGTATGGATGATTCAATTCCTGCTTTCTGCAAGTCAAATCGAAAGCCCCGATGGTATAAATATTATTGGGGTCAAAAGGATTGCCTCTTTTGAAAAAAGCCGTCGAATCACAAGAGCCATGAATCATAAATAGGGGTTCATTCTCCGTGCCATCTACATAACGGAGGGGGTCAATAGGTGTCGTCAAATTGACGGTACTGAACGGTGCAGCATAGGGAATCAGACCTGCAAGTGGCGTTTTGGGGGTCAATGCACCCAATTCAGTTGCCAAATTGGTCGGAAAATCGTTTTGACCAATGTAAGCATAGTTCAAAACAGCGTTGCCACCTGCGCTATGACCTGCCAGATAAATTTTAGTGCGGTCAATAAAATATGTATCGGCGTTGTCATAAACAAAACGCACCGCATCGCGCACGTCTTGCAAGGCGCGATAAATCGTTTTTTGATAGTCGGGCAGATAATAAATAAGCGAATCAAGCCGCCCACCAAAATTGGGGTTGACACCCAAACGGTATTTGACAGAAATGCCAATCATGCCATGTTGCGCCGCTTGTATGGCAAATTCTGCACCGGCATCTTCCGTTCCGCCGACGTAGCCTCCGCCATGCAGAAATATCAAAACAGGGCGTTTATCGGTACTTTTTTTGGCATAATGGTCATAAGGACGGTAAATATCCATCCAGAGTTTTTCCTGTTTGTTCAAAAAATTGGTTTTGGTGGCGTATTGTACATTATTATAAACGTAAGGCAGTGTATGCGGAAAAGTCTTACTCGTCGTTTTTTCTATCAAAAAAGGGTCGGCACAATAACTCGCATTGTACCAAGAAGTTGGCACAGCTGGCGTAGCTGTAACAGAAGAGCGGTTGTAGAAAAATGGGCGAACTGTCGCATCTGTCGGTCTTTCACCGATGAGTGAAAAGAACTCCGCCGAAGACGAGCGCGGGATTAATTGCTTGATATTTCGAAAATAGGCGCCATTTGTCGGCAAATCTATGAAGGTTCGACCTGTCGAAAGGTTGCCAATATTGAGCAAATGCACCCGTGTTTTGATATTGGCATAAGGCAAATCCGTTGCTTCGAGATAGTGGGCAGCAATGCCTATTTTGGTATCGGAAAAAACTGCAATCGCAGGGGCTTGTGTGAAGGCATAGTTGGTCGAAATATAGGTCGAATCCGTTTCAGCACCATTCGCATTAATGGTGCTGACGCGGAGGCGGTCGCCGATATTATAGACCAAAGCATATCGACCTGCCCCGTAATAGGCAAAACGCCATGCTTCGTCGCGGTAATTGTGTTGCCTAATCACAGTGCCTGTTAAGCTGTTGATTTTCAAAAGCCGCGTTTTGCCCCAGCCGTGCAAGCCCAAACCCACCACATTCAGGCTGTCATTAGTGAGTATGACGGGGGCTTCAAAAAAATTGGTATTGTATTGTTTATCCCAAATTTTGGTAAAAGTCCGTTCATCGAGTTTTGACATATAGACATCGCTGCCAAAACCGCTATCACCGTCATAAGCAACAAACAAATCGTAGGCATTGACCATCATTTCCACCGTCGTTTGGGCTTGAAACGTATCTACTGAGGGGGCGAGGAACGTAAATGTTTTACCATTGACCATCACAGGCTTCAAATCAGTACCTATTCGGAAAACTACCACCGCTTGTCCGCGTCGGTTGGGCATACAATCTTTGCACAATCCAGCAACGGTTATTGTACCACCATTGAAGGCATTGAAGACGATACTCGTGAAATTTGAACCCGTACTCGGCAGCAACGTTTCGTAGGATTGCCAAATGAT
>JANMJN010001274.1:0-1956 GCA_031371355.1 Saprospiraceae bacterium | reverse complement strand
GCGTGGGAATTTTTGCCAAGATCAGGCAGAGCGACCGCTTCCGCTTGCGCGCCGGCCTGCGCTGCCTTCCCGAGACCTACGATATCGAATATGGGGAACCGGACGGAGTAAAATACTCCAAAATACTGAGGGGGTGCATTTTCCATTCAAAAACTAAAAATCAAAGACATGGTAAAGAACTATTTTAAAATTGCTTGGCGCAATTTGATTAAAAACAAAACCTATTCGCTGCTCAATATCGTGGGCTTGACTTCTGGTTTGACCTGTTTTGCTTTTATCACACTTTGGATAACTGACGAATGGCATTTTGACCGCTTCAATGAAAAAGCAGATAGAATTTATCGAGTAGGTGGCAGACTGATAGGTGAGACGGAGACTTTCGAACATGCTTGTTCGGCTGTACCCTTGGGTCTTGCCCTCAAAAATGATTTTGCTGATGTTGAGCAATTTGTACGATTTGATATCAATGATGCGGTTGTGAAAAAAGACAATCAAATGTTTGATGAAAATGGTATTTTACTAACAGAACCTTCATTTTTTGATGTTTTTAGTTATAAATTAACCATTGGTGACCCTAAAACGGCACTCAAAGACCCATTCAGTGTGGTTTTGACGGAAAGCATGGCGCAAAAATATTTTGGCAAAGAGAACCCAATTGGAGAGAATTTGGTCATCATGCTTCATGATTCTACGGGAAAAGGTGTTGCCTACAATATAACGGGTGTCATGCCGGATGCACCTAAAAACGCGCATTTTACATTTAACTTTTTGGTGTCGTTTGAGACGATTATCGCCCATAACAGAGCAGAAATTACCTCCGACGATGCTTGGGGCAAAAACAGTAATTATACCTATATTTTATTGCGAAAAGGGGTGGATGCAAAGGCTTTTGAAGCTAAATTACCACAATTTTATGACCGACATGTCATGCCTATTGCACGTAAATGGGGTCTTACGAAACCCAATGTAGAATATACACTCATGCCTTTGACCGATATTCATCTGAAATCGCATGTGCGCTACGAAATTGCGCCGACTGGTAGTTATGTCAATCTCTATATTTTTGGTACCATTGGTTTATTTATCCTGCTGATTGCGGGCATAAATTACATGAATTTGGCAACAGCACGCTCCATGAAACGGGCAAAAGAAGTAGGGATTAAGAAAGTAATGGGTGCCTTGAAAGGGCAATTAATGAGCCAATATCTCCTCGAATCTGTTTTAGTGACCTTTATTTCACTGGGTTTTTCTTTGGTTTTATGCCAACTCTTACAACCTGTTTTTCACCAAATTACGGATAAGGATATTTCTGTTTTTCATTCCCCTGTTTTGATGGTTTTTATGACCCTCATATCCCTTTTATTGGGTCTCTTATCGGGCATTTATCCTGCCTTTTTTATTGCAGCTTTTCAACCGACGACCGTTTTGAAAGGTAGTTTTTCTACTTCAAGCAAAGGCGTTTGGCTGCGACAATCATTGGTTGTTTTACAATTTACGATTACGATTATTTTAATGGTCGGTATTTTAGTTATCAATTCTCAAATGTCTTTTATTCAAAACAAAGATTTGGGTTTCGATAAAGAAGCTTTGCTTAATTTAAAAATCAACGGTGATATTGACGTTCAGCGCAATTTAGAGCCTTTCAAAAACGACCTATTGAAAAGTCCATTTATCAAAAAACTGACAACCAGCAATAGCATTCTGGTCGGTGGTATGGGCAATAATGGGATTGAAACTGTTGACAATCAAGGGAAAAAACTAAGCACCAATATTTATCGTCTTCGTGTGGACTATGATTATTTAGAAACAATGGGCATGAAAATAGTGAAAGGACGGAATTTTTCGAAAGAATTTCCTACGGATGCGCGGACAGATACGACTCAAAATTATATCCTCAACGAAGCTGCCGTCGCGGCTTTGGGTTGGCAAAATGCAGAAAATGCTATTGGCAAACCC
>JANMJN010001261.1:0-1695 GCA_031371355.1 Saprospiraceae bacterium | reverse complement strand
AATCCCATTTACATGATGGATGCCGTTGCGCCCGCCCTCATGTTTGCCTACGGAGTCGGGCGCATCGGTTGTCAGTTATCAGGTGATGGCGATTGGGGCATTGATGCCGCTCCCATGCCGAGTGGTTGGTTTTTACCATCATGGATGTGGTCGTTTGACTATCCGCGTAACGTCGTAGATTCGGGTATTCCGATTGAAGGTTTGAACGCGTTGCACAATCATCACTTGCCCATACCTGTTTATCCAACACCTTTTTATGAAATCATTATGGCTTTGAGCATCGGTTTTTTCCTATGGTCACTTCGCAAACGCATCAGTACGCACGGTGTTTTGTTTATGATTTACTTGATTTTGAACGGTATTGAGCGTTTTTTCATAGAAAAAATACGCGTTAATGATAAGTTGATTGATATGCCCAATTTTAAAATGACACAAGCAGAGCTGATTGCAGTTTTGATTTTTATCATTGGCATCGTAGCCAGTTATGTTTTGATTCAAAGAGAAAAGAAGTTGAAGGGTTGAATTGGTGTATTGTTATAATGTTGTATGGTTTTATAGTAATACAACAATATAACAATACAGCCATACAACCATACAGCGATTCAACAATACAATTATGCACGATTCATACAGACATAAAGGTTTGCGCCGACAACTCATAGACGAGTTGCGTGCCAAAGGCATAGACGATGAACGTGTATTGGAGGCGATGATGACGCTGCCACGCCATTTTTTCCTTGAAAAAGCCTTTGAAGAATGGGCATATACCGACAAAGCCTTTCCCATCGGTAATGAGCAAACAATCAGTCAGCCCTTCACTGTTGCTTATATGACGCGACTATTAGACGTTCAAAAAGGGCAAAAAGTGCTTGAAATTGGGACAGGTTCGGGCTATCAAGCGGCTATTTTGTCCCTTTTAGGTGCAAGAGTTTATACGATTGAACGACAAGAAGAATTGTATATAAAAACTAAAAACTTCTTAAAGGAACTCCGTTTGCCAAATATCCGCTGTTTTTTCCGCGATGGCTCAGTCGGTTTGCCCGAATTTGAACCTTATGACCGCATCATCGTTACCGCAGCAGCCCCCTCAGTACCCGAGGCATTGAAATCGCAATTAGCCATCGGTGGCTTCATGGTCATACCTGTTGGTGGTGAGGAAGGGCAAAGGATGTTTAAAATCAAACGTCTTTCAGAAACCGATTATGAAGAACAGGCTTTTGAAAAATTCCGTTTTGTTCCTTTCCTTTCGGGTGTCAATAAAAAAGGATTGTAATGTCAATCGCTCAAAAATACTGTTGAGAAACCAAATCCCAATAATACCGCCAAAGTGTGCTTATTTTTACATATAAATTTAAAATTTCCAATATGAAAAAGATTCTTTTTACAATTTCCCTTGCCTTCCTTTTTGGCTTTGCACAAGCGCAAGAAGAAGCGAATAAAACGACAGGTTGGTTGATGTTCAATGATAACGATGAGGCAAAAGAGGCTTATGTCCTTGTCAGCGATGCCAATATGAGGGACAAACCTTCGACAAAAGCGGCGACTATTGCCCAATTGCCCATAGCGACCAAAGTAACGATTTTGGAAAGAACAACCGACTCTTTGACTTTAAATGGTTTCAGAGCACCATGGTTTCGCATTTCAGCAAATGGCAAAACAGGTTATTTCTGGAGTGGCATTTTGACAACCGTTGTC
>JANMJN010001216.1:0-2736 GCA_031371355.1 Saprospiraceae bacterium | reverse complement strand
GGATAATACACAACGGCATAGTTCTTTTTGCGGTCTTGTTCCAAGCGCACTTTTTGTTGTGTATGCAAACGAGCGTCTTGATAATGCCACACTTCGACATTCACAATCTCTTCGGGTAACAAAGTCGTATCGTTCAAAATCGGTTGCGGTGCAATGCCAAAATACAATTTTGAACCATCTTCTGAAAAAGTCGGTTTGGCATTTTCGCTCACTAAATAATTAGACAATGTGCCAAAACTGCTATTAGAATGAGCGATTTCCTTAGCATTTCCCGTTGTTTTGTCATTCCAATAATACAATTGATACGGTCTTACACGTTCTTTTGTCGTATCCAAATCAGCCATAAAAGCCGCTTGCGTACCTAATTCATCCAGTGTCAATAGCTTGTATTTTCCTTTTTGTTGAAACAACGTGCGCTTCACGCCTTTTTCACAATCAACCGTCTGAACAGCTGCCGTTATTACAGAATCCAAACCTGTATCAGACACTAAAAACCGCTTGCCACGTTTGGCAAAAACATATTCCATCGCAAAAGGAAAAGTATCGCGTTGTCCTAACAACAAATTATGCAACACGACTTTTGTACCGTTTTCTTTACTTTCTGCCTTGGGTTTCGCTTTAGGTTTAACAGCGACTGTCGTATCAGCTCCATTTTTCGACTTTTCCTTAGCCTCTTTTTCATTGGGTTTGACGATTTCATATTGATACGCCACAAAACCCGCCCATTTTTGCGGCACAGCAAAAGATTTAATATTGCCAATAATCGTCAATTCGCCTGTTGCTAAAGCATAAATACCCAGTGAATCTTTAGGCAAATCCTCATCTTTTACCTTTTTACGCCGTTTAGCCTTCAAACTATCCAAAGGCTGTTTGATTGTAAAAATCAAAAACTGGCTATCGTCCGTGAAAGTCGGTTTTTCGCCACGGTCAAAAGTGCGCACCGTGCCTTTTGTGGCGTTCCAAATTGAGAGAACAGCATCCCCCTCAGTATTTGAGCGCACATTGTATGCAACCCATTGTCCATCGTTGGAAAGGGTTTGGGCATCTATTTTTTTCCAAAGAGCATAAATCCCGTTGTCCATCGTCTTTTTTTGAGCAGACACAGCAAAGAAAAACAACCCCAAAAGGCAAGTCAGTATAAATTTCATTTTGTCTAAAATTTAGTTTATTATGTAATTGGTTGTATATTTGAGCAAAATTAAAAAAAGGAAGTAATTTCTTATGCGTGTTTATATCGCTGCAAAAAACAAAACAAAATAGCGAATCAAACGTTTCTTCGTCTAAATGAGATTTTTTACTGCCATACTATTGCCTTGTGCTATGATACTTGCTTTTGGGTTGCTCCCAACGTCGAGTTTATATGCGTGTAGTGGTAAAAAACAAGCCTTTAAAAAGGAAGTCAAACACGCTGATAAGTGCCAAAAAGATTGTTGTAAAAAACCTTGTTCCGACCCAAAAAAGAAAAAGAAAGGCTGTTGTGGTGGCAACGATTGCTCTTGTGCTCCAAACCTCGTTGTCATAGCTGATTTGCCTAATGCATTGCCTATTGTTTTGTCAAAAAGACCCATTCTCATCCAAGAAAATAGCTTTTTCTTTATTTCCACTTTTCCAAAATCCTCTATTCAAGACATTTGGCAACCGCCGATAAGTGTCCTTTCTATTTGACAGCCACACGTCTGTCTTGTCGTTTTGTTTGATTCAAAACGGCTCATTTCACTTTTTTTTTATTTCATAAAAAAATACTAATCAGATGTTTACGACAAATAAATCATTTGTTGTATTGTCCTTTGTTGCACTCTCAACGCTTGTTGTCGGGAGTTGCATGAAGATGGACAATATGGCAACAACCGTTACGGTCACCGAAAGCAGTTTCGATACCCCCCTCAGTATCCCAACTGTTTTTAGTCCTAAAAATCTTGTTTTAGAAGCTAAAACAAGCGCAACCACTTTGTTGAAAGGCAAAACGACCACCAATGCCTTGCTTTATAATGGTTTACTCCCTGTTATCAGAGCGAATAAAGGCGACGTGGTGAATGTGAATTTTAAAAACAGCCTTTCAGAAGAAAGCAATATTCACTGGCATGGTATGCTAACGCCCGCAAATATGGACGGACACCCGAAAGAGGTTGCCGCCGCAGGTGCGAGCCGAAATTATACGTACACCATCAATCAACGAGCTGCGACAACGTGGTTTCATCCACATCCACACATGAGAACGGCAAAGCAGGCGTACATGGGCTTGGCAGGTATGTTCATCGTCAACGACCCGCAAGAAGCAGCACTCGGTTTGCCCTCAGGCGAGCGTGAAATTCCTTTGGTTTTAAGCGATAAACGCTTTAATTCTGATGCTTCACTCAATTATAGTCCCACGATGATGGACATTATGACAGGTTATATGGGTGATAAAGTTTTGGTTAATAACACCGAATCGCCTTTTTTGAATATCAAAACGCGGTATTATCGCTTTCGCGTTTTGAATGGTTCAAATGCCCGTATCTATGATTTGGCATTGTCAAATGGCGCAAGTTTTATTGTCATTGGCAACGATGGTGGTTTGTTAGAAAAACCTGCTGCGCTCACTCATGCCCTTATATCGCCTGGGGAACGCTTGGATATTTTGATAGATTTTAATAAAACACCCGTTGGAACAGAGGTTTTTCTACAAAGTAATGCCAATACCATTACCAGTCATGGTGCAACGACTTTCAAGATTTTGAAGTTCAAAGTAGCGACTCA
>JANMJN010001214.1:0-2360 GCA_031371355.1 Saprospiraceae bacterium | reverse complement strand
GTGAATTCGTCCTGTTCGTGGATTTATCATTTTGGGTAAAGCATCAACATAAGTTGATTTCAATTTTGCTAAACCCCGATAATCCAAAATCGTTCGACAAATCGGATAGTTGAAAGCCAATTCAGCGAGTGTATCCTCATCAGTCACATATTGTCCTGATTTGCCTGATTTTTTCCACCGATAAGGAATTTTTAACACATCAAAAAGAATGTCGCCGACTTGTTTTGGCGAGCCAATATTGAACCTTGCACCCGCTAATTCATACACCTTATTTTCTAAGTCGCTGATTTTCAATTCTAACTCAACAGAAAATTTGTTCAAATAATCGGCATCAACACGCACGCCATTATATTCCAAAGTCGTCAACACTTCAACGAGTGGCATTTCGATGGTTTCAAACAGCGTTTGCACCCCCTCAGTATCCACACCTTTTTTCAAGTATTCATAGAGTTGAAATGTAATATCCGCATCTTCTGCCGCATATTCTTTCACCTTTTCAACATTAATATCACGCATAGACAACTGGTTTTTACCCTTCCCAATCAGCGTTTCAATCGAAACAGGTTCGTACTTTAAAATAGTAGCAGACATATAGTTCATATTATGCCGCAAATCGGGTTCGATAAGATAATGTGCAATCATCGTATCGAAATCCACACCCGCCATTTCGACATTATACCATTTCAAAACAATTAAATCGTACTTCAAATTCTGACCCACCTTCTTCACATTTGGGCTTTCAAAAAACGGTCTGAATTCCTCAACCATCGCTTGCGCCGCCTTTTGGTCTGCTGGGAAAGGCACATAATAAGCCTCATGCGCTTTGACAGCAAACGACATACCGACCAATTCCGCTTGATTGGCATCAATATTTGTCGTTTCTGAATCGTAGGCAACAACAGCAGCATTCATCAATTTTTGAAGCAATTCTGCCCGTTTTTCAGCCGTATCAATCAAATAATAGGTGTGTTCTGTATTGCCAATATGGTTTTCAGCAAAACTGACATCTTGCAGCGTCAATGTATTTTCAGCAGGTTTATCACCGCCCGTTATCGCTCCGAACAAATCAGCTTGTACCCCAATTTTAGAAGCTGCGGACGTAATAATTTTTTTCTCTTCAACAGCGGAATGGTCTTCTGCACCTAAAACTTCACGTGCAATCGTCTTAAATTCCAATTCTTTAAACACCTCACCCAACTCTTCTTTGTTGTAATCCGTCAGTTTGTAATCGCCTGCATGAAAAGTAATTGGCACATTTAAATCAATGGCAGCCAATTTTTTAGACAAAAGACCTTGTTCTGCAAAGTTTTTAACAATATCCTGCTGCTTCCCTTTCAACTCATCAGCATGAGCAATAACTTCTTCCAAAGTGCCATATTTGGCGAGTAAAGTCGCTGCCGTTTTAGGTCCGATACCAGGCAATCCAGGAATATTATCCACCGCATCGCCTTGCATACCGAGTATGTCAATGACTTGCTCGACACGCTCGATACCCCAGTTCTCACAGACCTCTTTGACACCCCATACTTCGGCTTCATTGCCGTTTTTGGCAGGTTTATACATAAAAATATTTTCAGAAACCAACTGCCCGTAGTCCTTGTCAGGTGTCATCATATATACTTGATAGCCTTCGCGTTCAGCCTGTTTTGACAGCGTGCCAATCACATCATCTGCCTCAAAACCTTCGGACGTGACAATCGGGATGTTCATACCCCTCAGTATTTTCATGATCCAAGGCAGTCCAAAGGATATATCTTCAGGTTGTTTATCTCGGTTCGCTTTATAGTTTTCAAACATTTCGTGCCGAAAGGTCGGACCCGACAAGTCAAAGGCAACGGCGAGGTGTGTTGGCTGTTCACGCTTCATTACGTCCAACAAAACGCGGGTAAAACCTGAAATACAAGACACATTCCACCCTTTTGAGTTCATCAAAGGGCGTGTGATAAAAGCATAATGCGCCCGATACACAAGGGCATGACCGTCGAGAAGAAACAATTTTTTCATTTTTAAAACAATTTTTGACAAATGTAAAACAAAAAAAATAGACCCCCTCAGTATTGGCAGGTGTTTTTTATGAAATTCAAAACGAAAACACTGAACTTCGCCGCAAAAAACAATCTATGCTTTCCTTTTTAAGAAAAACCTATTACGCACTCCCCCCTAAGTATCGCTTCCTCGCAAGGCGATTGGCTTACCTCCCTATTGACTTTTGGGCGTCATTGACCCGCAAACGGTTGCCGATGACGCCACCTCGAGGTATGATTTACACAGGTTCGGGGGATTTCGTAAAAGCAGGTGATTGGTGGCGGCATTTTTTTGTGGAACAAGCGGGTTTGAAGCCATCACATAAGGTTTTGGAT
>JANMJN010001205.1:0-2557 GCA_031371355.1 Saprospiraceae bacterium | reverse complement strand
TGAAAATCGCCCGTCGTCGGCAGCACAGGCACACCTGACAGTTGCCAACAATGGATATGACTAAAACATTTGATACTGTCTTTTTCATAACGATAACCCGCATTCCAATCCGCATCCACGGCATTGTCGGGGCTTAAATTGACCATACCAAACGGTCTTGTGGCGGAATTGAAAAAGAACCAACGGGAGTTTGCGGCATCCAGTAAAGGATAAACCAAGTCAACGGGTTCTGTTTTAGGTTTTTGAGCCAATGCTGTATTGGCTTGAAAAACAATTATTAAACAGACAAAAAAGAGTTTAAATAGCTTCATTTTCTTCATTTTTTATTGAAAATACTGAGGGGGGTAAAATATTTTATACTTTGAGTAAAATTACTCAAAGTATTGAGTAATTTTACTCAATATATTGAGTAAAATTATTAGTTCAGTTTTTAAAATTTGTCTATTATGTTCCAACGTGTTCATTATCAAGCACTTGAAAAACGGCTTGCTGAACCTCGGGCGTTTATACAAGTCTTAGCGGGTCCTCGTCAAGTGGGTAAAACAACGCTTATTGGGCAGTTATTAGCGGCATCTGATGTACCCAATCACTTCATTTCCGCTGATGATGTGCCCAATTCTAATACAACATGGCTTGAACAGCAATGGACAGTAGCACGGCAACTTTTCCAACAATCTGGTGCGTCAGAGTTTATTTTAGCCATTGATGAAATTCAAAAAATCGCTAATTGGAGCGAGACTGTTAAAGCACAATGGGACGCAGATTCACGAAAAGGCATTGCTTTGAAAGTCATTTTATTGGGTTCATCACGTCTTTTATTGCAACAAGGTTTGACAGAATCCCTCGCAGGGCGTTTTGAATTGACCTATTTAGGGCATTGGTCATTCCAAGAAATGCACGCCGCATTTGGTTGGACAGCCGACCAATTTGCTTGGTTTGGCGGCTACCCAGGCACTGCCCAATTAGTGCATGATGAACAACGTTGGAAAAAATATGTCTCTGATGCGCTTATAGAACCCAGTATTTCGCGCGATATTTTGTCGCTTACACGTGTGGACAAACCCGCACTTTTGCGGCGTTTATTTGAATTTGGGTGTTTGTATTCAGGGCAATTATTGTCCTATAATAAAATGTTGGGGCAACTTCAAGATGCGGGCAATACCACAACTTTAGCGCATTATCTGGATTTATTAGATGCTGCGGGTTTGCTGTGTGGTCTTGAAAAATATGCTGGTGACCGCCTTCGCCAACGTTTATCCAGTCCCAAATTTCAAGTGCATAATACGGCACTTATTGCTGCAATGCACCCTTTATCCTTTTCTGAAACCCTCAATCAACCCGTTCAATGGGGACGTATTGTAGAATCTGCGATTGGCGCACACTTGGTCAATTATGCCCGTCAAGAAGGGTTTCGCTTGTATTATTGGCGTGAAGGCAATGACGAAGTTGATTTTGTTATTGAACATCGGGGCAAAACAATTGCTATTGAGGTCAAAAGTGGTGCAAAACATGGCAGTTTAGCGGGTATGGATGCGTTTAACAAACAGTTTTCGCCCAATAAATTACTCTTAGTTGGCAGTACAGGCATAGTTTGGCAAGAATTTTTGACCATTAACCCAATTGACCTATTTTGAGTGTAAAATACTGAGGGGGGGTGCCATACAAATTTCTAAAAAAACACTACTTTTATGTTTTTAATCTTTCAATCAACCATTTTTTAAATGAAAAATTCATTCTTATTCCTCTTTATCGCCGCTTTTGCGGTTTTGGGTTGCAAAAATCCAACTGAAAAAAAAGCCGAAGTAACTACTACGGCACCTGTCGCACCAGCTATGGATACGGCAAAACAACCAATGCCTGGTAGCAGCACTTTTACCTGTTATCAATATGTCTCTAAAGGCAAAGACAAATATTCTTGTCAAATTGAAACGCGTGCCACACTCAACCCTTTCGTGAGCGGTTATTTCGATTGGGCGCCTTATGAAAAAGATGGCGGACATGGCATTCTTAAAAATGGCGTTATCGAAAACGGTATGTTGACGGCTGATTATATCTATATGATTGAAGGCAGTGTCCAAGCTGAAGAAGTCTATTTCAAAATGGATGGCGATAAACTCATACAAATGAGCGGCGAATTGGTGGATAAAAAAGGCAAATTGGTTGCTAAAGACAAGACCAAACTCAAAGCGGATGTCGTGATGACAAAGGTGGATTGTGCTGTTTTGAAAGAAACCATTGATGGCATTAAATCTTATGAAAATAAATTGGTTATGCCTAAATAATTTTTCAATACATAGTCATATAGGACACTTAGTTTTAACTAAAAATGCTATGTGTCCTATATGACTATGTATTTAAAAATTATCTAAAACTCCCTAATTTTTATACTTCTAAAATGTACTTCATCGCTGTGGTCTTGCAAAACGATATGCCCCGATGCAGCTTGACCGAAATCGGGATTTTTACTGTATTTGCTTTTTGCAATCAAATTGCGATAAACTTGTGAGAAACGGTCATATTCCACCACTTTTAGATTGTTGAGCCAATGTTCAACGCG
>JANMJN010001174.1:0-1799 GCA_031371355.1 Saprospiraceae bacterium | reverse complement strand
TTCCAAACATAGCGGTAGTCAAATCGAGTTTTGTCGTAATATTCTTCGACGGAGGGAAAAAACATGTTGTTCTGGTTTCGTTTAGAAAATAACGCATAAAAGTAAAACCATTTATCAGATTTTCACAGCTTTCGCTAAACCATAAAACCAATTTCCCGACAACCAGGCTTCAAACATGAGTTTTGTCCCTAAGGCATTGCCGACTTGCTCTGAATTGATCAAACCTATTTTTTGTAAAAATCGTGCTGTTGAAGACCATTTTTGAGCATGTTCGTAAGCATTTCGGAGCGAACGGTGCACATGTGCATTGATGTTCTGAATCTCAAAATCCGCAAAACCTGCTTGAATGGCATATGTTCGGTGCGTATTTATATCGTCAAGATTTGGAATAGCCCAATGTGTCAATCCTGATTTTAGCCTATTTTCATCTTCTATACTGAGGGGGGGGGAAAGAAACAAATCAGCCATCACCAAACGTCCGCCCTTTTTGAGCAGCCTTGCGGCTTCGCTGTAAAAAGCCGCTTTCTGGTCTGTATGACAATGACTTTCTAATGCCCAAATGACATCAAATTGACCATCGGCAAAAGGTGTATGATTATAATCCCCTTCGTAAATGGCAATTTTATGGTCGAGACCTGCTTTTTGAATATTTTGTCGCGCCTCCTCTGCTTGGCTTTTAACCAATACGATACCGTCAACGGCACAACCTATTTCCGTTGCCAACCATATAGCCGAACCGCCGATACCACAACCCGCATCCAAAACGCGGTCAGTCGCTGCTATTCCAGCCAATTCAGCCAATTTGCGATTCATATTCGCTAATGCTGCTTCATGTTTCGTTGCTTTTTCGTCGTAGTAACCGAAATGAATTGCCTGTGTCTGGCGGCTGTTCCATAAATAGCGGAATGTAAATCGGTTGTTTTCGTAGTATTTCGTTATGCTTTGTTGATTCATTGTTTGTTTTTTATCTAAAAAGGGCTTCGTATAACTCCTCTACTTTACCAACTGTTCGTATTTTAATTTTAAATTTATCAATATTTAAACCTTTAAGATTATATTTTGAAATAAAAATCTCTTTAAAACCCAATCTATCAGCTTCTTGAATCCGTTGTTCAGCCCTTGCCACAGCGCGAATTTCGCCTGATAAACCGACTTCACCCGCAAAACACGTACTGTTTGGCACAGCAATATCTTCAAGCGATGAAATGAGCGCGGCAACAATTGCTAAATCAATCGCAGGGTCATCAACCCGCAGACCACCCGCAATATTCAAAAACACATCGTTCATCGCAAAAGGAAAACCGCCGCGTTTTTCTAAAACTGCTAACAGCATACTCAACCGCCGTAGGTCGAAACCAGTTGCTGAACGTTGCGGTGTGCCATACACCGCGCGGCTCACAAGTGCTTGAGTTTCAATGAGTATCGGGCGCACACCTTCAATCGTGGAACACACTGCCGAACCACTTAAGTCTTCGTCCTTCTGTGAAATCAGCAGCTCCGAAGGGTTTGAAACCTCGCGCAAACCCGATGATTGCATGGCATAAATACCAATTTCATCCGTCGAACCAAAGCGATTTTTCAAGGTTCTTAAAATGCGATACATATAGTTTTGGTCACCTTCAAATTGCAATACTACGTCAACTATATGTTCCAACAATTTAGGTCCTGCAATCGCGCCGTCTTTGGTAATATGACCAATGATAAAAATAGGAATATTCGTCTCTTTTGCAAACCGTTGGAGTTCTCCTGCCGTCTCACGCACTTGCGAAATGCTGCCGGGCGTAGAGTCAATATGTGGT
>JANMJN010001092.1:0-13722 GCA_031371355.1 Saprospiraceae bacterium | reverse complement strand
TATCATTCATCATTAAAAAATGACCCCTCAGTATCAACATGATTGAGGGGTCATTTTTTTTTGACAAACTAATATTTCCCTTTAAGTTTCGTTAACAAATGAAACGGGTTTAAACGACTCTCTCTTTTCAAAATAACCATCCAACTTTTTATATGGACAAAATCAAAATATTGTGGGCAGACGACGAAATAGATCTTCTGAAACCACATAAACTTTTCCTTGAAAAAAAAGGCTATGAAGTCGTGACTGTCTCTAACGGCTACGATGCCATCGAAGAATGTGAAAAATCGCGCGATATTGATGTCGTATTTTTAGACGAATCTATGCCTGGTATAACCGGTTTGGAAACACTGGAACGCATCAAAGAGATGCAACCGAATTTGCCTATCGTGATGATTACGAAAAACGAAGCGGAACACGTCATGGAAGACGCTATTGGGCAACAAATCGCTGATTATCTCATCAAACCTGTCAATCCGAACCAAATTTTATTGTCTTTAAAACGTATTATTGACAACAAACGCCTTGTTTCGGAGCGCACAATGCAGAGCTATCAGCAGTCTTTTAGAGAGCTTTTTATGCAGATTCAAAGTGGTCTGAACTATGAGGAATGGGTTGACGTGTATAAAAAACTCATCGGTTGGGAGCTACGTCTTGATGCGAGTGGCGGCGATAATATGTCTGAAATACTCGCTACTCAGAAAGGAGAGGCAAATACGGAATTTTCAAAATATATCGTCAAAAATTACCTCGATTGGCTCGGAACAAAACGCGATTCAGCTCCTACGATGAGTCATAATTTGTTAAAAAACAAGATATTCCCACATGTTGGCGACGATACCCCCTCAGTCATGTTGCTGTTAGACAATTTGCGTTTTGACCAATGGAAAGTAATTGAACCCATCATTACGGAACTTTTTCGCATAGAAGAAGAGGATTTTTTCTATGCTATCCTGCCGAGCTCGACGCAATACAGTCGCAACGCTATTTTTGCAGGTATGATGCCCGCAGAAATTGAAGCACGTTACCCGAAGTGGTGGCTCAACGACAACGATGAAGGTGGTAAAAATATGTACGAAGCCGACTTGTTAGCTGAAAACATTCAGAAAATACAACGCAAGTCTTGGAAGTTTGATTACGTAAAAATCACGAATGTTGCCAATGCTAAAACATTAGAAGACAATGTTTTAAATTATTTAAACAACGATTTTACAGTCATTGTTTATAATTTTATTGATATGATGAGCCATGCACGGACGGAAATGGAAGTGCTGAAAGAATTAGCCGGTGACGAAAAAGCTTACCGTTCTTTGACGCGCTCGTGGTTTCAAAATTCGCCGCTTTATGGCGCTTTGCAGAAGTTGGCAAGTAAAAACGTGCGGCTTTTTGTCACCACAGATCATGGTACGATTCGCGTAAAAACGCCTTCAAGAGTCGTGGCAGATAAAGAAACAACGACAAATTTGCGCTACAAAGTGGGTCGCAATTTGCAATATGATAAACGCCATGTCCTTGAAGTTAGAGACCCAAAGGTAGCCGGTTTGCCTCGTCCAAATGTGAGTTCAACCTTTATCTTTGGGAAGGAAGACGTTTATTTCCTCTATCCAAACAACTACAATCATTACAATAATTATTACCGCAATACTTTTCAACACGGCGGTATTTCGTTAGAGGAATTGATTTGTCCTGTCATTCGGTTAAAATCCAAATAAGAAAAGCCGCAAGATGTTAAATTCTCGCGGCTTTGTCCTTTTTATTGACCCGTCAGTATTTTACTTCTTTGTCGTCTTTTTAGCAGCGGGCTTTTTTGCAGGCGCTTCAACAACTGCGGTTTCCTTCTTCCCCGCAGGTTTTTTAGGAAGTTTTGCTACTTCAAGGCTTGGAAGAACGGCACTTGGATTAGGCACGTTCGCTATCGGACCGTCGCTCACATCTGGAATCATCGAACTTCCCGTAACCGCAGAGCGAATGTAAGTCCCCCACGTCAAATTGTCTTGACCGTCTTTGTGTGCCAAAGCCTTTTCAATGGCAAAATTCGCTGCATTTTCGACAATCCATTCGTAGTTTTCTTGACCGACTGAATGGACATCTGCATCGGGTGCAGGGTTGCAAAAGTCAATGGCATAAGGCACGCCGTTCATGACGCCAAACTCAACGGTGTTGAAATCATAGCCCAAAGCACGGCACAATTTCAAAACATAAGACTCGACCAATGCCAACATCTCAGGCGATGTTTTTTTCTCAACTGCATAGCGCAAATGGTGCGGATTACGCGGTTCGTATGGCATAACGTGTACATATTTACCGCCTAAGCAGTAACAACGAAAGTATTCTTCAAAAACAACTTCAGATTGCAACATCATGACGAGTTGACCTGTTTCGGCATATTTATCAAAGAAATCTTCCATGTTTTCGACCTTATAAACCGATTTCCAACCACCGCCCGCGTGCGGTTTCATATAGGCAGGGAAACCAATGTACTTGAAAATCGCTTCCCAATCCATCGGATATTTCAAATTGCGAAATGAGTTTGCAGTCGTATCATCAGGCATCGATTTTGATGGCAAAATGACTGTATTTGGCACAGGTACTCCGACATGAACCGCTAATGCATTATTAAAAAACTTCTCATCTGCTGACCACCAAAACGGGTTGTTGATGACGGCTGTACCCGAAATCACGGCGTTTTTCAAATAAGCACGATAGAATGGTACGTCTTGCGAAATACGGTCAACAATGACCGCATATTCTGTTGGGCTGCCTTGAATGACTTTATCAATCGTGACCGCTTCGGCAACAACACCGGGTACATTTTTTTGATTAATGCGCTCGACGAACGCCCACGGAAATGTATTTTCCTGTCCGAAAAGAATACCAATTTTTTTCATAAATAGCTGATTTTTATTTAGTTATGTATTTTGGTTTGAATTTATGTTTTGTTGAATTATCTAATACACCTTAAAGAAATGCCCCCTCAGTATAAATCGTGTTTTTATATTGTTTTCTGCTACAACAACGACAAATAATGCGGAAACATCTCCCGCCAAAGGGGCCAGTCATGCGAAATCCATCCCCGCATATCCAACCAATGCTGAATACCTTTTGCATTTAAAATACCAGACAATTGCTCATTCGCAGGACGGCAAATATCCCATTCTGAAGTCCCCAGAATGATTTTCATTTTCCACAAATCAGGGTGATTCAAACCTTGTAAATAGTCAACCGGATTGTTAAAATACACATTATCATCATAATATCCATTCATAAAACTACGAATATCAAATGCACCACTCATCGAATACATGTGGCTCACAACATCTGGATGCCTAAATGCAAAATTAGCCGCATGATAACCGCCAAAACTCGCACCCGTTACGGCTACTCTTTTGTTGCCTGTGTTGTGCCGTATGCGCTCAACTAGTTCCCAACGAATCATCTTATCGAAACAAATATGGTTATGAACTTTTACGGTTGGATGAACTTCGCGGTTATACCAAGAGTGTTTGTCAACCGAATCGGGTGCATAAATCTGTACCAAACCTTGTTCAACAAACCAACGAACACTGTCAATCAACTTAAAATCTTTTGACTCATAATAATGCCCCTGCGTTGTCGGAAATATAATGACAGGATAACCTGCATGCCCATAAACGAGCATCTCTGTATCCATGCTCAAATGTGGCGAATACCACTTAAAGTGTTCCTCTCTCATTGTTCAATCGGGTTTATGCCATAATTTTTGGCAGGTTGGTAAATACGTTTTAAGAAAAAAAGCTGTTTCTTTGCCGTCCATTTTATCCGCAAAATTAACAAAAAAGGTATCAAACGACCAAACCTTTTGGACTTCTTTTACCAAATAAAATTTTTTAACAATCAATTTTTAATATGCATTTAAAAATAAAAATAACCAAATAGTGATTTTAATGAAATTATATTTTTAATTTTCGGATTAATCCTTTTTCTATTCTCTTGATGAATGAAGGTGTAAAATAAAATAAAACAATACTATATTCACAATACTGTGTATAAAGAATGAATTTTTTACAAAAAATTATCCACTCGTTTACGGGTTCGCAAAGCAATAATACTGAAGTTATGGTTAAACACCTCAATATCCCGTCAAATTATTTGGAAAGAGGTGTTAAAGTAGATGTTTTTCTACCCCCTCAGTATGGGCGAAAAAAAAAGAAGTTGTATCCAACCATTTACTTCAATGATGGTCAAGATATGCTCGCCCTTGGTATGTATGATACATTGACACGTCTTTATTCTGAAGGGACGCTTCGAAAAAGTATTGTGGTCGCAATATATTGCAATGAAAATCGCATCAATGAATATGGTACAATGCGGCAAGCTGATTACAAAAACAGAGGCAACAAAGCACGTCAATATGCCGATTTTGTTTTACATGAGCTCATACCTTACATAAAAGATGAATACAGATGTCTGCTTGAACCCGAAAATACGGCTTTTGCAGGTTTTTCGCTTGGCGCACTGTCTGCCCTTGATATTGCTTGGCAAAACCCTGGGTTGTTTGGTAAAATAGGCGTTTTCAGTGGTTCTTTGTGGTGGCGTGCGAAAGAATGGACTGCCGAAGACCCCGACGGTGGGCGCATTATGCACGATATTATTGCCAAAAGTGAGCATCAAAAAGGAATGAAATTTTGGTTTCAAGTCGGTACGCTCGACGAAGATTCTGACCGTAATAATAATGGTATTATTGACGTAATTGACGACACAAGGGATTTGATGGACGAGCTCTTTAAAATTGGCTATCGCCCACATGAAGACATCAAATATGTTGAATTAGTAGGTGGGGAACACAATCCACAAACGTGGGGTGCTGTGATGCCAGAATTTTTGACTTGGGCTTTTGGAAAATAAGTCTCGTTTTAAAATCTTTATTCATAAAGCCTTTAAAATCAATATATTATGCGAAAAATAACTGCCGATTGGCTTTTCCCAATTTCCTCTGAACCCATCGAAAACGGGGTCATTATCGTTGATAATCAAGGGAAAATACTCAAAATAGACAGTCGTAACAATCACGATGCCCCTTCGCTTGAACACTATAAAGGTGTTTTAGTCCCGGGTTTTATCAACACACATTGCCACCTTGAATTGTCGCACATGAAGGGCAAAGTGGCAACCGGTACAACGCTGATTCCATTCATTACAGGTGTTGTAACGCAACGTGGGGCTGATGCAGAAGTCATCGCTGATGCCATCGAAAAAGCTGAAAAAGAGATGATTGACGGTGGCATCGTTGCCGTAGGTGATATTTCAAACGTGACAGATACGTTTGCTCAAAAAGCAAAAGGCAATTTGAGTTATTATACCTTTGTTGAGATGTTTGATTTTTTGCAAGAAAACGATGCCGATAGAGAGTTTGAAAAATACAAAGCCGTTTATGATGCTTTGCCGTTGGCAAAAGGCAGTCGAAAAAGTATTGTGCCTCATGCGCCCTACTCTGTTTCACGTCATTTGTTTAAAAAAATAAATGATTTTAATGCCAAAGAAGGCATAACAATCAGTATTCACAATCAAGAAACGCAACCTGAACAAGACTTGTTTTTGCATGGCATAGGCGGATTTTATGATTTTTATGGCAAATTTGGCATCTCACTCGATAGTTTTGTGCCTTCGGAAAAAACCGCCATTCACTATGCACTTGAAAATATGAACCCCTCGGTAAAAACACTTTTTGTACACAATACTTTGACATCAAAAGCAGATATTGGCGCAGCACAAATGTGGTCTGAGCATGTCTATTGGGCAACTTGCCCGAATGCTAATTTATACATCGAAAACCGCTTGCCCAATTATCAAAATTTCATAGATGACCACGCCCGCATGACGATTGGAACAGACAGTTTGACCTCCAATTGGCAGCTGTCCATTTTAGAAGAAATGAAGACGATTCAAAGATTTCAGTCTTATATCCCTTTTGATATACTGATTCGTTGGGCAACTTTGAATGGTGCACAAGCCCTTGGTTTCGACGACACTTTGGGCAGTTTCGATATAGGTAAAACACCTGGAATTAACCTTTTAGATTTGGAAAATGATTTTATACTGAGGGGGGATACTTCGGTATCTGTTATTCGATAATTCGGGATTCGTGGATTTGGTATCCGAATTATCAAGTCCCGAGTATCCGAATGCACGAATACCGAATCCACGAATAACTAAAAACCAAAACCATGTTTCGATTTGAACATCTCGATCATTTTTATGCGCTTGCGCTGATTCCTGTTTTGACCATCTTTTTTATATGGATGCGGCGAAAAAGGCTCAAAGCCGTTTTAAGATTTGGCGAACCGGACTTAGTCAAACGGCTCATGCCACAAGTTTCAAGTATCAAACACCAATTAAAATTTGGCATTTTGATGTTGGTTTTTGGGCTATTGGTGATTGCTTGGGCAAACCCACAATTGGGAACGAAACGCGAAAAAGCCAAACGCAAAGCCTCAGATGTCATCATTGCATTGGATATTTCTAACTCAATGTTGTCTGACGATATAAAACCCAGCCGTCTTGAATTGGCAAGGGCTTTTACACTTGATTTAGTGCAGGCGCTGAAAGGGGAACGCATTGGCTCAATCGTTTTTGCAGGCAATGCTTATTTGCAAATGCCTTTGACAACCGATTATGCGGCAGCAGCAATGTTTATCAAATCGTCGAATCCGAATCAAGCACCGACACAAGGCACAGCGATCAGCGAAGCGATAGACGTGGCAGAACGGGCGTTTGGTGACAAAGCAAAGGGTAATAAAGTTCTCATAATCATCAGCGACGGCGAAGACCATGACTCCGAAGCGATTGAACATGCAAAAAAAGCTAAGGATAATGGACTGATTATTTTTACAATAGGAGTTGGTACGACGGATGGGGGCTTTATCCCCGTTGATTTTGGCGGTACGACTGACTATAAACGCGACGAAAAAGGACAGCCCATTCGGACGAAGCTGAATGAACAAATGCTCAAAGACTTAGCCGCAGCGGGTGACGGTGATTTTTTCAACATTGCTAACACAAAAGGTGTGATTGAGGCTATGCAAAACCGCATCGAAAAAGTAGAAAAACGAGAAATGGAACTGCGTTCTTTTAGTGAATATGAGTCTTATTATCAGTATTTTGTTCTCTTCGCTCTCTTGATTTTAGTGTTTGAATTTATGATGGTTTACAAAAAAAGCGATTGGGAGGAGAAGGATATTTTCAGGATTTAGGTTATTTCATTAAAATACTGAGGGGGCAACCAAAAGCAAACCGCCCATCCCGATGAATCGAGATGAGCGGTTATTGTTTTTCGTATTGTCGAAACAATCGTTCGATTACTTGATTTCGATTTGTGCACCAGCACCTTCAAGAACCGTTTTGATGTTGTTCGCTTCGTCTTTGCTAACCGCAGTTTTCAAAGTAGCAGGAGCGCCGTCAACCATGTCTTTAGCTTCTTTCAAACCTAAGCCTAAAAGGTTTTTCACCTCTTTAACGACGTTAAGTTTGCTTGCGCCAGCCGATTGAAGGATAACGTCAAATTCAGTTTTTTCAGCAACTACTTCAGCAGCAGCAGCAGGACCAGCAGCAGAAACGGCAACTGCAGCAGCAGCTGGCTCGATGCCATAATCAGATTTTAATATACCAGCAAGTTCGTTGACTTCTTTTACAGTCAAGTTTACGAGTTGTTCCGCGAGAGCTTTGATATCAGCCATTGTATTTTAATTTAAAAAATTTTACGAAATAAATTGTTAAATTGTTGATTGTTAAATTGTTATAAAACAACTTAAAATGGTTTGTTTACTGAGGGGGTTGTTTAGTCCCATATCCTCATAACAGAAAACTGAAATTAAGCCGCGCGTTCTTCAAGGGCTTTGACCAATCCAGCAATTTTATGACCTGCTGAACCTTGCAATGCACTGATAACGTTTTTCGCAGGCGATTGGAGCAAGCCAATAACCTCGCCGATAAGTTCTTCGCGCGATTTAAGTTTTTTCAATACTGCCAATTGGTCTTCACCAACGAAAGTAGCTGAATCAATATAAGCACCTTTGAAACCAGGTCTTTCCGTTGAGTTTTCCTTACGGAAGTCTTCGATAAGTTTGGCAGGTGATTTTTGATTTTTTGTGAATAGGATAGCCGTTTGACCTTTGAAAGCTTCAAATAGACCTTCATAACCTTTAGAAGCATCTGCTTCTTTCAAGATTTTGAGGGCAATTTTGTTTTTCACAACTTGCATATCAATGTCTTGTTCAAAACATTTTCTACGCAATTTGTTGGTCTGAGCGGCTGTCATCGCTGTTGGGTCCGCTAAGTAAAAGAACGAGTGATCCTCGAGTTTACTTTTTAAGTCCTCCAATACGACTGCTTTATCATCTTTTGTCATGTTGAATAGCTCTTTTTTCTTTTACTTAATGGATTTTGTATCAACTTTGATGCCCGGCGACATTGTGGAAGCAACCGTAAGTGACTTCATGTAAATGCCTTTCGCCGTTGACGGTTTCATTTTGATAAGCGTATTCAATAATTCATTCGCGTTATCAGCTAATTGTTCGGGCGTAAAAGATACGCGACCAACACCAGCGTGAATGATACCTGTTTTGTCAACACGGAAAGCAATTTTACCTTTTTTGACTTCACTAACTGCCGAAGCGATGTCAGGCGTTACCGTACCCGTTTTAGGATTCGGCATCAAACCACGCGGTCCAAGAATACGCGCCACTTTACCCAATTGAGCCATAACGTTGGGTGTTGCAATTACAACATCCACATCGAGCCAGCCTTCTTGGAATTTTTTGATGTATTCATCGAGACCGAAATAGTCTGCACCCGCAGCCATAGCGTCTGCTTCGCGGTCAGGTGTACTCATCACCAATACCTTCTTGGTTTTACCCGTACCGTGCGGCAAAGAAACCGTACCACGAAGGGCTTGGTCTGCTTTACGTGGGTCAATACCAAGGCGGACGTGCAAGTCAACCGAAGCGTCAAATTTTGCAATGTTCACATCTTTAACCAAAGCCAATGCTTCGGGCAAGCTGTAGAGTTTGTTGGCATCTACTTTTTTGTCAACCTCTGCTCTTCTTTTAGGAACTTTTGCCATTTTGTTTTTTAAATTTAATAGTTAGGTAATTAACGTCCCAAAATCGTTTCGGAACTCCCTTGATTGGTTATTGGTTATTAGTGATTTGTTATTCGCATGAAACGTTTACAACTAATTGACTAATAACTATTTACCAATAAAAATCATGCCCAAGGCGCATTGCCTTCGACCGTGATACCCATGCTTCGTGCTGTTCCTGCAACCATTTTCATTGCAGATTCAATGGTGAAACAGTTCAAGTCAGGCATTTTGTTCTCAGCGATAGCACGCACTTGATCCCAAGTCACTTTACCAACTTTAATACGGTTTGGTTGAGTTGATCCCAATTTCACCTTCGCTGCTTCCATCAATTGGATAGCTGCGGGCGGTGTTTTGATAGCAAACTCAAATGACTTGTCTTTGTAAACAGAGATAATAACGGGCAAAATTTTGCCAATCGAATCTTGTGTCGCAGCATTGAAACGCTTACAGAACTCCATGATATTGACACCCTTTGAACCCAAAGCAGGCCCAATAGGTGGGGCAGGGTTCGCCTGACCGCCTTTCACCTGAAGCTTGATGTAAACTTCTACTTCTTTTGCCATTTTAGAAAAGACGTTTTAATAATGTGATTCGTCGCGCTGTTTTGGGAAGCAATCTCGATGTGACTCGAAATCAGATTTAGCTTAACGAAATAAAAGAATTTTGCAGCAGAGGTCACAGCTAACCGCAAAAAGCGGCGCAAAGATAGGAATTTTACTTTTTTTGTACAATGTTTTTTTGTTTTTTATTCAAATAATTAAAAAATAAACGGCAACTCATTTTTTATGTAAATTACTGAGGGGTATGTTTTTTTCACTTGTGATACTTTCGTGAAACAGCTACATTAAATTTGTCTTTAATTAAATCCAGTCTTTTATCTAAATCAATATCGAGTCATGAAGAAAAACATCAACCTTTTAATTTTGGGTCTTTTTTTCACCTCAATCGCCATCGCGCAAGCGCCTAAATATGTTTTGCTTGAACATTTCACAAATACGAGGTGTGGTATTTGTGGCGGCACAAACCCAACTTTTTATCAGAATATCAACATCAATACGAATACAAAGCTGCATCACCTCTCCATACATTCCAGTACACCCTACAGCAGTTGTGTTTTCTATCAAGCGAATATGGCACCACAAGACGCTCGTGCGGCTTTTTATGGACTACCAGGCACACCGCGTGTGTCTGTAAATGGTTCTTCGACGATTGGTGCGGGCGCAATAAGTGCCTCAACTGTTGACAATGCTTACTGTGCAACTTGTAGTCCGATTCAAATAAAAGTAACAGAACAGGACAATGGCGGCGGCAACCGTTCTGCAACGATTCAAGTAAAGTCTATTGGTACACCACCTACGGGTAATTTTCGGCTTTTTGCGGCTATCGCAGAAAAAACGGTTAACTATGGCGCACCAAATGGTGAATCGGTGCACCATAATGTCTTTCGACAATTTTTGACGGCAACAACAGGTGATGCCTTATCGTTGGCAACACAAGGAAATGAAACAAGCACTCAATTTAATTATTCGATTAACGGCAATTGGGTCGCGAGCGAAGTCTATGTGCTCGCTTGGCTCTATGATGCAAGCGTAAATACGATTGTAAACTCGGGCACAAAATTCGATGCCCAAATTATTCCAATTGAATTAGCTGCTTGGCGTGGCTCGGTTGATGGAGAGAAAAATCGTTTAGAATGGACGACGCAGTCGGAACTAAATACAAATTTCTTTGAAATCGAACGCTCAACGGATGGTAAACTATTTGCACCGATTGGTCGTGTCAAAGCGGCGGGTAACAGCGCACGGGCACTAAAATATACTTTTGATGATGAAAAACCCTTGCCAAATATCGGTTACTATCGCTTAAAAACGGTGGATTTAGACGAAAACACCAGCCTTGCGCCAACCGTATCCATTGTCAGAAAGGGTAGAGATTTAAAGAATTTGACAGTTTCCCCTTCTTTGGCAACGAATACTATCCAAATTACTTATTTTTCCAATAATTCGGCGGTAGAAGGGCGCATTGTGGATCGGTTCGGAAAGGTTGTTCAACAGTTTTCAAAACCTGAAAAAGCCCAAAATACTGAGGGGGGGCAAACACAGATTTTAGACATATCAAAATTGTCTGTGGGTTTGTATTTTGTGCAATTGATTCAAAATAACGAAACAACATCAGTACGTTTTTTCAAATCCAATTAATTCACAAATAAAATCTTAGTCACCACCGCATCAGGTGCATCCAAATTCTTCGTATTTGTTGCCAAAACAAGATACACGCCTGTCGCTACCCTATTCCCATTAAAATCACGTCCTTGCCAAATCGCTTGACCGCCGAGTGCACGCGTTTCAAAAACGACATTGCCGTTGACATCCGCTATCTTGACATTGGCATCGCGTGTAAAACCTTTTATCGCAATGGGACCATCATAATCAGGACGAACAGGGTTTGGGAATGCCAATACCTTACTTTCGTTGTTGAAATCCCCCCCCTCAGTAGCAGTGCTTCTGTAACTAACCAAACCTTTGTCTGTGCCAATAAACACCTCGCCATTCGGTCTGATAGCCAAGGCTGTAATATTATTGCTTGGTAAAGGGCTATTTTCAGTGTTAAATTTCAATATTTCCGTCTTCCCGTCTGCCGAAGTGACAAATAAGCCACTTGATGTACCAAACCATTTTCGATTTGCACCGTCAACGGCAATGACATTTACGTTCTTTTCGCGCAACAAATATTCATTGATACTACCCAAAGAATTGACAATAAGTGAGGCATTACAAGACGTTCTGAAAGGGTCGCTGCCGCAACGGAACACGCAAACACCACTCGTTGTGCCTACCCAAACTTCACCGTTGAGATCCGTCATTAAGTACTTTATGGTGGCACTTTGCAATTCCTTTGGCAAATTTGAGTTGTCGAGGATTCGACTTTTGTCGTCTGAAATATCGTCTATTGTTTTACCTTCATCATAGAGCAGAATGCCCGATTGCGAGCCACTGACAATGAACCATTTGATGCCTGAACCATCAACGATGACTTGAAAAATATTGGAAGCAGGTACACTTGCCATTTTCGCCCATTTGCCATCTGCTTTCAAAACAATGACGGGATTGTTCGCAAGGTTGTTTGACACCCATAAATTGCCACTTTTATCAAAAGCCAAGCCTGTGACGCGGCGACGAAATTGGTCTGCGGAGGCTGCACTAATAGGCGAATTTGATGCATTATATATTTTGCTGACTTTATTGCCAACCAATTCCACTAAGCCATTTTGGACTGAACCCGCATAGACTTTGCCTGTTTTTGTATTGATTTCAACATTGTGAAAATCACGGCTTATAATACTGTCATTTAGAACTTGTGTATATAATCCATTGTAATTCAACCATTTACCATCAATCAAAGATGCAAAACCTTCACCATTGTCTCGTGGATTAATGCCTGTTAAGCCGCCAAATGCAACCCAAACTGACGTATCAGTCACAGCAATATCACTTGACTCACGGGAGTAAGGCGAGTCATATTCAACAACAGTGCAGTTGGTATCGGTGGCTTTGTTCAAAAAACGATAACCATTGAATTGGTCAGCAAAATAAATGCGCCCACTGGCATCTTCAATAGCTCCAAGCGGACGATTGACACAACTGCCGCCAACGTTTTTAAATGTACCGTTCTTATTGAAAATCAAGGTTTTACCATTGCCAAAAGCATCTTTATTACCAAAACCAATGATTAAGTTTTGGCTTTCAGCCGTCAAAAACTGCACTTTAAAGCCTGTTTCGTGGCGGATACTGAGGGGTCTATTGCTTTGTAAAACAGCCAATGAATCGTTCAAATCGAAGTACAATTTATTGTCATAAACGGCTAAAACCTTTGTTGTGTATTGACCTGGAAAACCCGAAGAAGCATCTAATTTCGTCCACACTTTGAAATCGGCTAAATTCAATCGTGCATCATTTGACACGTTATATATACCCCCCTCAGTAGCTGCCCATATTTTACCCTCAAAAACGACAACGCTGTATGTTTTTAACTTGGTAAATGTTGTATATACAAACTCCCCACGCTTCATATCAAGCTTTGAAATGCCAAAACCGCAAGCTAAATAAGCTGTATCATTGACAAATGAAGCGTCATAAATCGTTTTATCACCCAGAATGGAGCTGTTGTTTTTGATGTCTGGTAAGTTCAAGTTTTTAACATTATCATCCGTGCGAATGAGGTCAATATTGTTATTATCGTAGGCAACAAAGAGCGTTTTTGTCGCTTTATTGTATCTAACAAGGTTTGCACCGACATCCGTTAACGTATTGAGTCTGTCTAATTTTTCAATCGTCAAACTCGTTTTATTCATCTTCAAAACAGATAAACCTGTTGCCCAATAAACGTCGTTGTCGGCTTGTGTAACGCTCAAACCCGTGCGATATGGCAGGTGTGCGCGCCATTCACCGATTTTTAAATCGTTTTGTGCAAACAAGAAATGTGGTAATAAAACAATAAGAAAGGCAAGTAAAAGTGCTTTGTTCATATCTTGTAAGGTATTGATTGTCAATTTTTTATGAAAATAAAATGCAAAATTAGCTTTTTATTGGGTTTGAGATAAAACC
>JANMJN010001010.1:0-12541 GCA_031371355.1 Saprospiraceae bacterium | reverse complement strand
CCACAAATTTATCATCAGTTGCACAAGTTCCTTATCGTGAAAGTTTCGAAAACTGGCAATCTTCAGCTTGTATTCCGTCATTTGCTTCAAATGACATACCTTCAACGGCTTGGTACGGCAGCGATACTTACGGCAATGCTTCTTGGCGACGAAATGATGAAGGCAATAAAGCCAATTGGACAACTTATAATGCCACAGGTAACTATTCGCCTACCTCAACATCGGGTCAATATTCGGCTCGTTATCATTCATCAAGCAATCCTAATAGTAGCAATCAATTTTTTGACTTATTCATAGACCTAAGCGGTGCAGCCGATAAGCAAATTGCGTTTGACTATATTAATGTGGATGGTAATGATAAAATGCAGATTTCACTTTCAACAGATGCGGGTTTCACTTTTGTACCGCTCGATACCCCCCTCGGTATCGCAACCACTTGGCGGCGTTTTAAGTACAATATTCCTTCTAATGGTTCATCGAAAAGTGTTTTACGTTTTACACCTATTGCTTCCACATCTACCAATAATTCTGATATTGGTATGGACAGCCTAAACATCGAAAACATAACAACACCGCCCAATTGTACTACGCTAACATCCCCTCAAAACGGTACAACCAATGCCCAAGACGACCAGCTATTCACTTGGCAATCAGCAGATTATGCACTGGGTTATCATATCAAAATCGGTACAACTGCCAATGGTTTTGACGTTTTATCTTTGACAGATATTGGTGCAGTCAAACAATATCGTTATCCAAATTTCTTTGATTATCAAAAAACATATTACGCCACTTTAGAACCTTATAACAATTTCGGCACGGCGCAAGGTTGCACAACGACATCGTTTACAATTGGCAAAAACCCTAATTTTGGGGGCGGACGTGATGGCTTGGATACATTGCAACCTTTGTCAGGTGGATATACTTTTGCCAATTCAACAACATTTTCGGCAAATGCGCCGAATGGTAAAGCGGTTTATAATTGGATTAATCCGCAAAATCATCAAGTTATCACTTCTTTTGTCAATACAGATGGCTATAGAGATGGATATGCCACTGCAACCATTGATGTTAACTACCCTTTTTACAGCCTATATAATTTTAGCAACTATATCACTTTGGGGTCAAATGGTATTTTGTCTTTTAGTGGTGGACTTTATAGCTACAATCCCAACAAAATCATTCCTTCAAATGGTGACCCAAGTGGTGGTATCGTATCGGCTTGCTATACGCAACTTTACAGAGGTTCGGACAGTAAATTGTATTTCAAAAGGGATTCAACGCAATTTGTGGCGACTTGGTGGCATTTTTACGCAACGAATGCGGGCGTTCAAGATACTTCCGAATACATCACTTTTCAAATCATTTTGAAACCCGATGGCTCAATCAAAATCCAATACAATGCCGAAGAAAGCTCCGTCGGACGTTTGACAAATAGCAAAATACTACAAACAGCACTCATCGGCATTGAAGGACAAGGACTCAACAATGTCGGTCAACGCGGCATACAATACCGCAACAAAGGACGTGGCGCACGTATTTTTGATGCCCAAAACAAGAGTTTAGCGATTGATTTTCAACCACCAAAAGGAGATTTGAGACCTTTGTCGTTGACGAGTCCACAAGAGTATATCTATTGTTTGCAGGATATCACGCCAAAAGTAGTGATTCAAAACACCAGCATAGGTGCAATGAATTTTGCGGAAACACCTGCCACAATTGAGCTAAAAATAACGGGTGTAAGAACTCAAACTTTAACATACAAACTTGATTCAGGAACATTAGTGGGCGGAAAAACGCAAGAATACACTTTCACAAGACCCCTAAGTATGGATACGGCTGGATACTATTATTTTGAAATAATTGTCAAAAATAGCCTTGACGACAATCCGACAAACGATACGCTGCGGGCATCGCGGTCGGTAGAAGGAACGCTAATCGGTGTGCCTTATTCCGAAAATTATAATTCGACACTCAGTACGGCTTGGCCCAATTATTATTCATTTATCAATTATAATATGGGTAACGATGGTCGTTTTCTGCGTTCTTATGCCGATTTCAATCGTTCAAGTGTGTCAACTCCGACTATCGGGCGATTGCGGAAAAATGATTATTTGGCTTTTGACTATCGTTTGATACGGACTAAAGAATATCAGCCCGATATGGCTTTGCCCGCAGGAGATTGGCAAAAAATTTATATCAGTTACTCAACAGATTGCGGCTACAATATTCAAGTATTGGATTCTATTCTGCCTTCTAACCACACGCCAACACTTTATTGGCGACAAAAAGCCGTCAAAATACCCGATTCTCTATCTGGAAAATTTGTTCGATTCTACTTCACGGCTTATTACAATACCTTAAATTCAGCAACGCTAACAGCTTTAGATATTGACAATTTTTATATCGGTAGAGGCTGTGACTCAGCGCAAATTGACATTGGCAATATCACCGCGCCCCCCTCAGTATGTCAAAGTGCTGCCATGCGTGCAGGCGTTTTTGAACGGCCCATTGCGCCATTTATGCAGTATAATTGGCAATATTCGACCAATAATGGCAGTTCTTGGTCTGCTTTGACGGGCGCAGAAGGCAATAATTATATGCTGCCGCAAACGAATTTGACGGCAACTTATCGCGTCATCGGAACATGTACCTTAAATCAAATGTCAGATACAACCGATGCAAAATTGATAACAGTTTTCACCCCTCAGTATGCAGCACTCCCCTATTCTCAAAGTTTTGAAAGTTGGGAAACATCGAGTTGCAACAGTAGTACGACATACACAAATGACGTACCCGATGCTTATTGGCTCACTTCTCCACAAAGTACCTCTGGTTCGTGGCGACGCAATGACCAAGGCAGTTTGGGCGGTTGGCTCAACAAAGATAATGGCATATACACCCCCGCCAGTTCGCAAGGCAGTTATTCCGCTCGATTCCACAGCAGCGTGCCGTATCCGCCTGTACAAGGCAGCATCAGTTTATTTGTTGATTTGAGTGGTGCGACGGACAAAACATTGGCTTTTGACTATTTGAACAAAAACGGCACAGACTCTTTGCGTGTCTCTTGGTCAACCGACGGTGGCGCAACTTTTACCCCCCTCAGTAATTTGAATCTTGCAAGTGCTTGGACGCAATACAGCTATTCCTTGATAGGTGGCACAGCCCAAACAGTCATTCGTTTTGAAGGTGTCAACCTTTATGAACAATACGGACGCGACGATATAGGTTTGGACAATGTGCGCGTTTTTGCCAATAATTTCACCAATGATGCCGCTATTTCCGCTATTTCACCACTAAATTTTGGTTGTCAAAACACCACACAACCACTAACGGTCAAGTTGCGTAATGCAGGCATCAGTAGCATCAATTTGGCAACAACACCCATTATCGTCAATGTTTCTGTCAGTGGTGCGTTGTCGCGTTCTTTCACAAAAACAGTCAATACAGGCAATTTAGCCGTTGGCGAACTGTTGAATGTTGTGTTAGAACCCAATTTTACGCTTTCTGCTATTGGTATTTACAATATTGATGTAAATTTGGTATCAACAGCCGACTCAAATGCCGTCAATAATACTTTGAAAACACAAGTCAGAGTAGTCAGTGAAACGACGATTCCTTTTGCGGAAACGTTTGATACCAGCCCGAATTTCCCAATCGGTTGGGTGACTGAGGGGGGTGTTCGGATGGATACCAGTTGGCGGAACAACGGTAATTTCCGCATGGGTTTTTACATGGCTTCCTATTTTGACCCCAATTTGAGTACAAAAGGCGGCTCGTTTACAATGCCTAAAATAGGTGTTGTGCGTGCCAACGATTACCTTTCCTTCGATGCCTTCATTGCGCGTTACAATGAACCTTTACCGAGTGGCGTGGATTGGGGCAGCGTCGAAGCCATTCTTTCCGATGATTGTGGACAAACATGGACATCGGTTTGGACAGCTAATTCGTCCAATTTCAATTCGTCAATCACGGCTTCTAATATCCGCATACCCCTCAGTAATTGGGTCGGCAAAAGCATCATTGTTCGCTTCACAGCAGCCTATAAATCCGATTCTTATTTTGTTTGGTTTGACAATTTTAAAGTCAATACAAAATGTATCGGCGCACCGACCATATCAGCCATAACAGGTTCATCATCAGTTTGTTATGGTGAAAAAACGAACTTGCAAACGACTGTTGGTTCTGGTATCGGTTTAAATTGGATTTGGCAAAAACAAGACGCTACTGCTTGGACAGGTGTGGATACAAATAAAACACAAGTCACAACATCAGCATTGTTTTCAGCAACCAATTACCGTGTTGTTGCCACTTGTTTAATTGATTCAATAACAGCAACGAGCGCGCCTTTTAGCATATCGGTCAATCCACCTATCTATGCACAACTGCCTTATTATCAAGACTTTGAGGCTTGGCAATCGTGTGGTACAGGAAATGGCGCACAGGCTTTGCCAGATGCCAGTTGGGTGCAGCAAACTTATACAGGCAATGGCTCATGGCGGCGCAATGACAACGGCACTAATGCGGCTTGGACAAATCCAACTTGGGGCGAATATACCCCCCTCAGTACAAAGGGCAATTTTTCAGCCCGTTTTCATGGTTCACAATCAACATATAACACACCGTATTATTTGGATTTATATGTGGATTTAAGCCAAACACGCGGCGTA
Source organism: Saprospiraceae bacterium (assembly GCA_031371355.1). Taxonomy (GTDB): domain Bacteria; phylum Bacteroidota; class Bacteroidia; order Chitinophagales; family Saprospiraceae; genus JAAFJT01. Next base: position 7,871 of record JANMJN010001010.1, on the reverse strand, counting down.
AAATACCTATCATTCGACTATATCAACACAAGTATGGCGAACAGCATAACGATTTATTTGTCAAGAGACGGTGGCAAAACCTTTGATTACGTTGACCGCATTGGTCAAACGACAGGAGGATGGGAGCGTTTTGAAAAAGCCATTTATAGTGATAGCGCGAAGAGTATTTTGCGCTTTTCCGCATCAGGTTATCCTTTTAGCAGCAACCCCGCCGATGTTGGTTTCGACAATTTGATAATATCTAACAGCCCAATGCCTAATTGTGTGGAGTGGTTGTCACCGACATCCTATGCTTCAAATGTGCCGAGTGATGCTGTTCTGAAATGGCGCAACAGTGCGGGTGCAAAAAGTTATAAGATCAGAATTGGCACAACACAATATGGTTCTGAATTTTTGCCATTGACGGATATAGGGCGAGACACCTTTTATAAACCAACGCAAAAATTCACCTTTTTGACTACTTATTTCGTCAGTGTCTTTGCTTACGATTCATTAAGGAATGCGCGAACAAGCTGTTATCCGATGCAATTTGGAACGCAACGCAACCCCAATTTTGGTGGTGGACCCAACGGCAACGACCCTGGGCAACCCATGTCAGGTGGTTATTTCTTTGCCAATTCAACCCCTGCGGCAAGTATGGCACTGCCTTCGCAGCCACGTTACGCATGGATTGACCCCCTCAGTAATAACCACTCGACGATAACAAATTGGACTTCTGGGAACAGTAATAACGGCTCGTTTACATTGCCCAATATTGGTTTTGATTTCAGTTATTTTGGGATAATTTACCGCAATAATATCTACGTCAACAGCAACGGTGCATTGCATTTTGGCGCACCGAATACAGCAACAGGTGCCAATGAATACATACCCAATTCGTCTGCACCAAATAACTATTTAGCCGCTTGTTGGATGGATTTAGCCGCAGGAACGGATGGTAAAGTGTATTATGGCACATCCGTAAATGGCGAATGTGTTGTTACATGGTGGCATTATCACGATGTTGAACCCAATGGCACAACGATTGACACAGCCGAATACATCACTTTTCAAGCGATTTTGAATCCAAATGGCACAATAAAAGTCCAGTTTAATGATTCAGAAAGTACCGCCAACAACGGACGTGTTTTTGATATTCTGAACGATGCACTCATTGGCATTGAAGATGCGGGTGGCACAATGGGCATCCAATACCGCAACAATGGGGGACTTGCACCCATGTTCTCATCGCCTTTAGCCATTGCTTTTGCTTTGAATAACAAATTATTGCCCGTTCAAAACCCTTTGAATACGGAGGGGGTCAGCGTGAGCGATGTTTTCCCGAATCCGTCATCCAATCAATTCTCATTTGATTTTTATACACCACAAAAAATGGTTTTAACTATTCAATTAAGCAATCCTTTGGGTCAAGTCGTTTGGAGGGAAAAACCTAAAACTCAAATAGGTTGGCAACAAAAAACGGTGGAATGGAACAATTTACCCGCAGGTATTTATTGGTTAACGGTTGCGACAGAACAAGGACAACGGTTTGTGCAACGTGTTGTCAGGCAATAATCGTGTAGAATCATGTAGGGGTTGTGTAAAAAAATATTGAGCTATCTTTTTACACAACCCCTACGAATTTATGATACACCCTCAAATATTTGAAACCGTACTTAACCCTAAAGAAGTGCTGCATTTTGGAAACGTTACCGACGATGATAGGCGTGTTATTGGTTTTTACAAACTAAATTTGTCGGATTTATTTTTTACAAAATTAAACAACAGCAAAATGGTGATGAAACCGAATATGTTAAAAGCCTTCGTAATAAGGGCTTTAAAAATAAAAAGTATCTGTCTATTGACTCTCTGCATTTTGGGATTTTCTCAACTAAGTTGTTCACAAGAAAAACGAAATGCTTTTTTCCCTGATGGTACAAAAATACCCGATTGGTTTACAAATGTGTAAAAAGTACAATTGAAAGACCTCGGTAAGTCCTACAATATTGTGGAATTTGGCGCAGTGAATGATAGTACGGTTTTACAGACGGCTGTTATCCAAAAAACGATAGATGCTGCCTCAAGTCAAGGTGGCGGTGTTCTTGTTATTCCCAAAGGCGTTTTTCTAAGTGGTGCTTTGTTTTTCAAACCCAAAACGCACCTTTATATTACTGAGGGGGCTGTTTTGAAAGGCTCGGACAATATCGCCGACTACCCAAATATACCGTCTCGCATAGAAGGAAAAAGCATTGATTATTTCTCGGCGTTGGTCAATGCTTATGGTGTGGATGGTTTTACGATTTCTGGAAAAGGTACAATTGACGGCAACGGTCTGAAATATTGGGAAGCCTTCTGGCAGAGGCGCAAGGAAAATCCTCAATGTACGAACCTCGAAGTGTCGAGACCGCGCTTGGTTTTTATATGGAAATGTAATAATGTTCAAGTGTAAGATGTGAAACTGCACAATTCGGGTTTCTGGACAAGTCATTATTATCAATGCAACAATGTCAAAATTTTGGATTTATACATTGCTTTACCGCATGAGCCTATAAAAGCACCGAGTACAGATGCCATAGATATAGATGTCTGTTCCAATGTCCTCATAAAAGGCTGCTATATGGCGGTCAATGACGATGCGATTGCCTTAAAAGGTGGCAAAGGTCCTTTTGCAGATACAGACCCGACCAATGGCGAAAACACGAATATCATCATTGAAGATTGTGAATTTGGCTTTTGACCGACTGAAAATAAAAGCTAAAAATGGTGCTTATGATAAAGGGTTGGTAAACGGTTTGACGCTTTCAAATGTCATGGTTAATGGGGCTTTGATTAAGTAATGAGGCTAAAATGAGTGAAATACTGAATCAAACGGAATATCTTAAAGTTGATATGAAACCTATAAAATGGCAATGAAACGGGAAACATCATTTTCGGAAACGTTACCGACGAATCACAACATAAACTCCCAAACGTTATATAATTTTGTGCATTTATTCTACACTTAAAAAAGATTTCTTGGATACAATGCTTTGTCAAATTATTATTTGATTAATAGACTTACTCGAAGTCATTTTTTTAAAAAAAATGATAAATGCATCCCCCTCAGTATATATCGGCTGTATTCTCTAATATTTTCTCTAATTTGTATGAATAATTTTTTATTCACTTAAAAGCAAAGATTTCTCGACATGAAAAAAATCTTAACTATTCTTATCCTATTCGCTTGTTTTTCGACAGCAACTTTTGCACAACGTACCATCACGGGTAAGGTGAGCGATGCCGTCACAGGCGAACTATTGCCGAGTGTGTCTATTGTTTTAGACGGCACAACAAAAGGAACCATAACTGACCTTGATGGTAACTACACATTAGATGTTCCAAAAGAAGGGGGCACTTTGACTTTTAGCTTTGTGGGTTATATCAACCAAAAAGTCGCCATTGGCAACCAATCAAAGCTCGATATAAGTCTCATTTCAGATGCTAAAGTATTGGACGAGGTTGTTGCTGTCGGTTATGCAAATGTCAACAAGCGCGATGTTCTCGGTTCAGTATCTTCGGTAAGTTCTAAACAATTGAAAGACATACCCTTATCAAGTGCGGCAGAAGCGCTTACAGGTAAATTGGCAGGTGTCCAAGTGACGACTACTGAGGGGTCGCCTGGGGCAGACATTATTATACGTGTACGCGGTGGTGGCTCGATTACGCAAGACAACTCTCCTATTTATATCGTGGACGGTATTCAAGTTGAGAATGCTTTGTCGGTCATTTCGCCACAGGATATTGCCTCGATTGACGTATTGAAAGATGCTTCTACAACAGCAATTTATGGCGCACGCGGTGCAAATGGTGTTGTTATCATCACCACCAAGTCGGGCAAAGCGGGTCGTACAACCATCAATTACAACGGTTCGTTTGGCTACCGCGAAATTTCCAAACGTATGGAAGTACTTGACCCTTACGAGTTTACAACTTGGCAATGGGAAAGATCGCGGTTGATTGGCGCAAGTGACTCGTCTCAATTGCGGTATTATGGCTCAACATTCGACACTTTGAGTGTTTACAAAAACAAAGAAGCTCTTAACTGGCAGGACAAAGTTTTTGGTCGTCAAGCGGCTTATCAAAACCATAATTTAGCGGTTTCGGGTGGTACAGATAAAACGAATTACAATTTGAGCTTGACACGCAACAGCGAAGACGGTGTCCAAATCAATTCAGGTTTCGAGCGCAATATGGTCAATTTCAAAATAAACCATAAAGCAAGTGACAAATTTCAATTTGGTTTCACGACGCGTTTTACCAACCAACATGTTCAAGGGATTGGCACAACAAGTTCAGGGTCACGTCAGACAAGTCGTTTACGTCATGCTATAACTTATTCGCCAGTTTTGAGACCTGGTATTATTGATGATGAGTTTTTTGACGAAGACCTTTATTTGAGGGGCGCGGGTGTTGTCAATCCGCTTATTATGGCAGAAGCGGAATACCGTCAACGTTATTCAAACAGCCTCAATTTTAGTGGTAATTTTCAGTTATCACAACTATTTGGCTTGAAAGGATTGGTTTTCAAATCCACTTTTGGATATGACCACAACACGACTGAAGATAATATTTTTTACAGTAAAATCACTTCTACTGCGCGCAATTATGCCACTTTACCTGTGGCGCAAATCAATCAAGGCGGTGGTAGAGCGTTTAATAATTCAAATACATTGGTTTATACACCTAAAATATCAAAAATGCACAATTTGTCATTTTTGGTTGGTCAAGAATTGTATCAAATCAAAACGAAATCAACAGGCTTAGAAACGCGTTATTTACCTTCCGACATTTCGCCAGAGAAAGCATTGGCGAATATGAATCTCGGATCTGCGCCAACAGGTGCAGCCCAACCACTCCCGACAAGTTTTGAGTCACCTTATAGCCGGATTTTCTCTTATTTTGGTCGTGTGAACTACGATTACAACCATAAGTTTTTAGCAAGTTTCTCTATGCGTGCTGACCGTTCATCGAAGTTTAGCTACGACAATGGTTTACTTTATTTCCCTGCGGGTTCTGTAGCGTATCGTTTTTCAAGCGAAAATATGTTTAAAGACAGCAAATGGTTGTCTGACGGTAAAATCCGCGTCGGTTTTGGCAATGCGGGCAACAACCGTATCGGTGACCTTTTGTATTTGCAATTGTACAATACATCAGGTCAATACGCTTTGAACCATTCCATTGCACCTGGTTTTTCACCAGCAGCTTTGGCGAATCCTAATTTGAAATGGGAAAGCACACAGTCTCAAAACATCGGTTTGGACTTAGGTTTCTTCGCAAATCGCATTCAATTGACCATTGATGCTTATCAAAACAAAGGTAGGGACTTGCTTTTGGCAGTGGCTATTCCGCCAACAGCAGGTTACTCAACACAGTTGCAAAACGTTGGTTCGACCTCTAATCGGGGTATTGAATTCCAATTGAATGGCGACGTGATTAAGAAAAAAGATTTTACATGGAACACCAGTTTCAATATTTCTGCCAACCGCAACAAAGTGGAAAGTCTTGGTGGTTTGGAGCAACAAACGCGCAACTCGGGCTGGCAAGGCACCGATGGTGCAGACGATTTCTTAGTAAAAAAAGGTGAATCTGTCGGCTTGATGTACGGCTTTGTTACTGACGGGTGGTATAAAATTGAGGACTTTGATTACAACGCAACGACTAAAGTTTATACTTTGAAAACAGGTATTCCAAGTTCTCAAAACATTTCAGGTTCGATCCGACCAGGTTCTTTGAAAATCAAAGACATCAATGGCGACGGTGTGATTACAACGGACGGTGACCGCCAACTGATAGGCAATGCAACGCCTAAATTTATGGGTGGTTGGAATAATCAATTTGCTTACAAAGGCTTTGATATGAGCGTATTTGTCAATTTTGTATATGGTAATGATGTTTATAATGCGAATAATATCGAGTGGACAGATGGTACTTTCCCGAACCTCAATGTTTTGGCAAAAATGAAAGACCGCTGGCGCAATATTGATGAAGCAGGTAATATTGTCACAGACCCAACGGCTTTAGCAGCACTGAATGTCAATGCGAAAATTTGGTCGCCTGTCAATTCACAGCGTTATTTTGTCAAGTCAACGGACATCGAAGACGGTTCTTTCTTGCGTTTGAATAATGTCACATTGGGCTATACTTTACCGAGATTATTGACGACAAAAATAAGGATGCAGTCTTTACGCATCTACGTAACGGGCAATAATTTGAAGGTTTTCACAAACTATTCAGGTTTCGACCCAGAAGTTGCGACGCGCAACAGCGACCCGTTGACTCCTGGTGTTGATTTTGCGGCATATCCGCGTGCTAAAGTTTTTGTCTTTGGGGTTAATGCAACGTTTTAAATTAATTAACACATAGCCACATAGAACACATAGCTTTTTATTTTTCATTCTGAAAGAAACTAAAAAAGAAAAAACTATGTGTCCTATATGACTATGTGTTAAAATACCCCCCTCAGTATTTCAATCAAAAAAAATGGTTTTATTATCAAAATATCATCAAAAAATGAAAAATTTATTATCAAAAATAGCCGCAGGCGCACTATTCATCGCTTGTGCTTTTACGGCAAATAGCTGCAAAGACTTTATGGAAGTGCAGCCCGTTTCGCAATTCAGTGTCCAACAAGTTTTTTCGGATGTACCCAATGCCACAACAGCCTTAGTGGGCGTTTATGACGAACTCATGGGTGACAACGGTTATGGCATCCGTATCAGCCAATATTATCCTTTCGATTCTGACGAAATGATGTGCTCAGGCGCACTTGATAATGGTCGTCGCGGTATCGCTCGTTACCAATTGTTGTTGAGTAATGCTGAAATCCGCAACCCATTTCTGCAATTGTATCGCGGTATTGAAAAAGCGAATTTGTGCATCGAACAAATTCCTTTGATGGATAAATACTCGAAAGGAACAGCAACAGAGCAAAAAGAATTGAAACGTTTGCACGGCGAGGCTTTGGTTTTACGCGCAACTTTCTACTTCGAATTGATTCGCAACTGGGGCGATGTACCTGCACCAATGGAACCTGCTTATAAGCAAACAGACCTGTTCGCGCCACAAGCAAACCGCGACGAAACATATGACAAACTCATTGCTGATCTTAAAACAGCTTCCGATTTGTTGCCTTGGCGTACTGAAGTCGCTGTCCGCAACGAGCGCGTCACGAAAGGTGCAGCAAAAGCCTTACGTGCAAGAATGGCTTTACACAGAGGCGGTTATTCGTTGAGAAACGATTCAAAAATAATGGAGCGCCGTGCTAATTACCTTGATTATTACAAAATCGCCCGGGATGAATGTGCCGAATTGATGGCAAACCGCAATCAACACACCCTCGTTCCTGTTTTTGAAGACATTTGGAAAAAATACGTTTGCTCGTTCACGTATGACCCACAAGGTGAACTGATTTACGAAGTCGGCGCAGGTGGTGCAAACAGCAATTCAGACAGCCGTATGGGTAATTACAATGGCATCAGTTGTAATGCGTCATCGCGTTATGGCACAGGTGGTGGCGCCGTCATCCCCATGCCTAATTACTTTTTTGCATTTGACACACTCGATACACGCCGTGATATTACGATTGGTCCGTTTCAGGTGAATGCAGACAATAAAAAACAGCCACGTGCTTTGAACGCCATGTGCGATGCCAAATGGTCAAAATTGTGGCGCAATCCCTTATTGCCTGGCACCGCTTTGAATCCAGGATTCAATTGGGTCATCATTCGTTTTTCTGATGTGCTGTTGATGTTTGCAGAAGCAGAAAATGAAATCAATGGTGCACCAACTGCCGCAGGTATTGCTGCTTTTGAAGAAGTGCGCAAACGGGCTTACGGTACAAATGGCGCTAAAAT